>JASGCG010000014.1 GCA_030054235.1 Bacteroidia bacterium | reverse complement strand
TCGACAGTCGCGTGGAGGCCTCGCGATCGAGGCCTCCCGCAACACCATCGCTCGGCAGGACGGGTGCCTGAACCGGCGTCGGGGCCGCCGCTGGCGGCTGAACGGCAAAAGCCGCCGGCATACCCGTCAGGATCATGAGCGTCGCGGCGGCCACGTGGCTTCGCATGGGGGCGAGTCTAGTGCCGCTTGCCTCGCGCGCCCGCCGACGAGGATCGATAAGGCGCGGGGCGATCTCGCAGGCGAGGTGCATCGTTCGAGCGGGCATCGCGCTACCATGCTCGACCTGTGCTGGAACCCACGATGCGAGCGGCTTGCCACATCCTGACGTGCTCCCTGCTGGCCTGGTGCGCCGCCGTTCCGACGGCATCGGCCGGCCAGCTTGATGACTTGGCCAGTGCCAAGGCGCTGACCGATGCCCAGAAGCAGTCCATCCGATCCACCGTCGAGGATGGCGTGAAGCAACTCGGCTCGAGCGACATCGGCGAGGTTGCCAAGGCTCGCGAGGAACTCTCAGGCTGGTCGGGCGGGAACGCCACGCCGGTCTTCCGCGGCGAATTCTCGAAGGCAGCCTGCGGTCCGCTGGCCGACCTGGTCCTGCGGGCCGAACCGATCCAGGCCGTGAATGCGATCGAGGTCCTCCGGGTCGTCCAGACGCACGAGGCCCTGCAGCACCTGGCCAAGCTCGCCAACTCGGCAACCGTCACGAACGTTGGCGTTCGGCTGGCCGCCGCCCGCGCGCTGCAGGCAGCGATCGAGGCGGGGACTGACATGAACTCGGCGCAGGCCGATGGCCTGGTCCGCGCCATCACCGACGCATCCAAGCGCGAAAGCGAATGGGCGTGCTCGTACAGCCAGCTCACCGCCCTTTCGGCCATCGCCAAGCGCAGTGGCATGGATGCCAAGGTCGTCTCGGCCGCGCGCTCCGGCCAGGTGGCTGGCCTGGGTGCCATCGCCACCAAGGTCGGCAAGGGCGATGCCAAGGATGCGCAGCTCATGAAGAGCGCCAGCCGGGTGCTCGCTGCGATGCGCAAGGATCTGGCCAATGCACCCGCGTCGGATCGCTCGGCACTGGCCGGAACGCTGCT
Organism: Bacteroidia bacterium; assembly: GCA_030054235.1. GTDB lineage: Bacteria > Planctomycetota > Phycisphaerae > Phycisphaerales > SM1A02 > SYIB01. The sequence goes on along the minus strand of JASGCG010000014.1, from coordinate 11,846 downwards.
GCCGGTGGTCGAGTCGCTCCGAAAGGCTGGTGGTGCACCCCCAGCGGGTCTTGATGCCGATGTGACGTCGGCCTACGCCGACACCGTCAAGGCCGCTGACCTGATGGCAGAGTTGCTCAAGGCCAGCGGCAAGCCGGCCACGAAGCCTGCTGGCAAGCCCACCGGGAAGCCGGCGGCGAAGCCCGCGCCGAAGAAGCCCACGAACTGAGGTTCACGACCGCGCGCCGATCAGGGGCCTGCCTTGGATGGCCTCAAGGCTGCTGTGGCTACGCTCCCGTCATGCGGCCATGGATGGTCCTTGCAGCGGTCACGGCACTGGGTGCGCTCTGGTTCGGCCGCGCTGCGCCGGAGCCTCGCGCCGACATCCGCTTCGTGAGCGCCGAGGTCTTCACGCTCGATCCCCAGCGCATGAGCTGGCAGCAGGATCTGCGCGTGGCGCGGGTGCTCTATGAACCGCTGCTCGTGCGCGATGCCGTGACCGGGCTGCCCAAGGCGGGTCTCGCACAGTCGTGGTCGTGCAGTGACGATGGCCGGACATGGACGTTTGCGCTTCGCCCGCAGGCACGCTGGTCCGACGGATCAACCGTCACGGCAGGCGATGTGCGGTACGCGTGGATGCGCGCGCTGCTGCCGGACCTTGCGACGGACTTCGCAGGGATCCAGCTGCGGATCGAGGGTGCCGAGGACTTCCTGCGCTGGCGCGCGGAGGCACTGGCCGAACACGCCGCATCACCGGGCGATGCGCAAGCACTCTGGTCGCGCACGCGAGAGGCCTTTGACCGCTTGGTGGCGGCGCGCGCTGCTGATGAACACACGCTCGTGGTGACGCTGGTGCAGCCTGTCCCCTACTGGCTCGACCTGATGACGTTTCCCACGACGAGTCCCGTGCAGGAGAAGCAGGCTGAGCGCTTTCGACGCATCGATGCCGCCAGTGGCGCCGTGCGATGGGACACCGCGTGGACGAAGCCCGGCGCGCTCGTGACGAACGGTCCATACCGGCTTGAGTCGTGGCGCTACAAGCGCGGCATGCGCATGGCGGCTTCGCCGACCTGGTGGAACCACGCAGCGATGCAGAACCACTCGATCGAACTCGTTCCGATCGCTGACCCCGGCACGGCGGTGCTTGCCTTCGGCACCGGCTCGGTTGATTGGCTCTGTGATGTTGCCGTCGACTGGCGCTCGGACATGGCGGCCCAGCGGCGCGCGTGGGATGCGCGGGTCGAGCCCGTCGCCCAGCGACTGGCTGCCGACGGGCTCGAGGGCGATGACTTGGTGGCGGCACTGCCTGCACCAGGTGCCGGTGAGCGACGCGACCTCGTGGTGATCCCAGCCTTCGGCACGGAGTTCTGGCAGTTCAACTGCCGCCCCACCCTGCCGGATGGCAGCGCGAATCCCTTCGCGAACGCTGGCGTGCGACGAGCGTTCGCTCGATGCGTGGACCGGGCTGCCATCGTGGACCGCGTGACGCGACTGGGCGAACCGACGACGACCACGCTCGTGCCGCGCGGCGCGATCCCCGGCTACGAGAGCCCCGTTGGCCTGGACCTGGACCGCGAGCGCGCGCGCGCCGAACTGGCCGAGGCCGGGTGGATCGATCGCAACGGCGACGGCGTGCCGGAAGATGCGCACGGCGTGCCCTTCCCGAGCGTGACGCTGCTGTATTCGGTGAGCGTGGATCGCTACAAGCTGATCGCGCTGGCCCTGCGCGACATGTGGCGCGCCACGCTCGGCGTGGATGTGCAGTTGGTCGGCAAGGACACCAAGTTCTTCAAGGACGATCTCAAGCAGGGCAAGTTCATGATCGCGCGCGGCAACTGGTACGGCGACTACGCCGATCCGCTCACGTTCCTTGAACTGCTCGAGACGGGCAACGGCAACAACGACCGCGGGTACTCGAATCCGGCCTACGACGCCCTGCTGCGTGAGGCCGCGTCGACCCGCGATGCAGCGCAGCGCCTGGCGATCCTGTCCCGCGCCGAAGCGCTGCTGATGGACCACGACGTGCCGGTGCTGCCGCTGTGCCAATTGAGTGCGGTCTACATGGTCGACCCAGCATCGCTGGCGGGCGTGAGCCACCAACCGATGCTCGAGGATGAGTTCTGGCGGATGCACCGGCGCACGGATGCAGAGCGCGAAGCACTGTCGACCCTCGGGCGCGAGGTTGCACGATGAGCGTGGGATCCATGATCCTCAGGCGCAGCCTGCAACTGCCGCTGGTGCTTGCTGCTGTCTTCCTCGTGACGTTTTCGCTGATGTGGCTGGTCCCCGGCAACCCGATGGAGAGCGAAGGCCGGCGCCCGCCGCCGGAGATCGCTGCGCTCTTCGAGCGCTCGTATGCGATGGAGGATCCCGTCACGTTCGGAGTGCAGTACGTGGATCGCGCCAGCGGCGTGGCCTGGCTCACGGGTCGGCACGACCAGCCCTTCGATCTGGGACCGAGCCTGCGGCATGCCGACTGGACCGTCAATGAGATCATCGCTGCGGGGCTTCCCGTGAGCATGGCGCTCGGAGCGCTCGCCATGATCTTCGCGCTGGCCATCGGACTGGGTGCTGGCATCATCGCTGGCTTGCGACCGGGCTCGCTCGGCGATGCGGTCGGCCAAGGCGTGAGCGTGATCGGGATCAGCCTGCCGGGCTTCGTGGTGGGCTCGGTGCTGTCGGCGGTCTTCTGTGCAGGCTTGCAGTGGTTTCCTGTCGCCACGTGGGACGGCTGGACGAGCGCGATCCTTCCCGCGCTGGCCCTCAGCCTTCCCTTCGCTGCGGCGATCGCACGACTGGTTCGCTACGGCATGCTCGAGGAAATGCGTTCGGACCATGTGCGCACGGCAATGGCCAAGGGCCGCTCGCGCACCGGCGCTGCCGTGCACCACGCCATGAAGAACGCGCTGCTGCCGGTGCTCTCCTATCTCGGGCCTGCGACCGCGGCCGCGATGACCGGCTCGTTCGTCGTCGAGAAGGTCTTTGCCGTCCCAGGCATCGGGCGCCACTTCGTCGAGGGCGTGCTCGGCAAGGACGTGACCCTCGTGATGGGCATCGTGCTCTGCTACAGCTCGCTGCTGGTGGTGCTCAACCTGGCGGTCGACGTGCTGTACCGGGTGGTCGATCCTCGGATCGAGGCGGGCTGAGGTACAGTCCCAACCATGCGCCCGATCGTTCTCGCCGTGCTTGCGTTGGCTGCCCTGACCGGCTGCACCACCTGGCAGGGCCCGACCGAGATCAACGTTCCCGCCGGTGAGTACGACCGGTCGGTGCAGACGGCCGTCGACACGCTGAGTCGACTCGGCTACCGATGCACCGTGATCGATCGCGAGGCGGGCGTGGTCGATACCGATCCGCTCCGTGCGGGTTCGCTGGTCGAACCCTGGCGCACGGACAACGCGAGCCTGTCGGATGCCGCGGCCAACACCGTGTCACCGCGCCGTCGACAGGTGCGGCTGAGTTGGACGCCCGTCGGAGCCGAGGCACCCCTGGTCGAGCCAACCACGCTCGGTGGGCCGGAGCTCCCCGGCTCGAAGGCGCCCTCGCCCAAGTCCGATCTGGCCACCGGGCCCTTGGTGCTTCGCGCGATCGTGTCGCTGGAGCAGCAGTACACGCCTGGCGACAGGATCTCGCCGTATTCCGCGAGCCTGTCGAGCAGCTTCTCGGAGCCTCGCTCCGCGATTTCCGGTCCGGTCGATCGCGGAACGTGGACCCCGGTCGGCCGCGACGAGGCCGCCGAACAGCGCATTCTCGGCCTCATCGAGCGCGCGCTCACCCCGTCGACCGATCCGGGTGACAAAAAACCCTGAGTTCGGTCATTGCCCGCATTGACATCGCCGACCTGAGGGCGAGACTTCACCGATGCGTGCAGGAGGCTGCGCGCGCTGCCCGTTGCCCCCAAGCCCACGATCCACGATGCGCACCCCCTCCATCGCCGTCACCATCGCCCTCGGAGCCATCACGGCAGCCATGCTCGCCCCCGTCGTCGTGGGGTTCCGCGGCGGCCAGACGCAGCTGCCGACCACGAGTGCCGACTTCTACTTCAACGGCACGCAGCCCGACCCCACGGGTGCGCAGGTCGAGCCCATCTACCCGGCCGTGAATTGTCAGTATTGCCACGCCGAATACAACACAGCCACCGCGCCGTTCGACTCGTGGGTCGGAAGCATGATGGCCCAGGCAGCACGCGATCCGATCTGGCAGGCCGCGGTGACGATCGCCAACCAAGATGCTGCCAATGCGGGGGAGTCCTGCATCCGCTGCCACTCGCCGCAGTCGTTCCTGAGCGGGACCTCGGCCGGAGGCGAGATCGATGACCTGACGGTCGATGACCTCGACGGCATCAACTGCAACTTCTGCCACCGCTTGGTCGATCCGCAACTCTCCACGACCGACGACGCGCAGGGCTACCCCGGCAACGCGGACCTGACGCCCGACCCCGAGATCCTCGCGCAGCTGGTGGACGCGGGAACGCACCCGGTTGGCGCCGGGACGTCGAGCCAGTTCGTGGTCGCACCGCAGGACGTGCGCCGCGGGCCGTATGACGACGTGCCGCAGAACTTCCACGGCAACGTCGAACTCGTGTACTCGCCGCTGCACACCAAGGGCGAAGCGTGCGCGAGCTGCCACGATGTGAGCAACCCGATCGTGAACAAGCAGGGCAATGCCTATGTGCCCAATGCGGCGGGCGCGGCCCACCCGACCGGCAATCCGGCCGACATGTTCCCGGAACACCGGACCTACAGCGAATGGAAGATGAGCCAGTTCGCCACCACCGGGGTGACGTTCGCCGACAACCGCTTCGGCGGCAATCACCCCACGGGCGTGATCAAGTCCTGCCAGGACTGCCACATGCCGCGCCAGATCGGCGCGGGGTGCATCTTCTATGACCCGTCCTACGGAGGAACGCCCGAGCAGCAGCGCGACGACATCGGGCAGCACTCGTTCGCAGGCGCGAACTCGTGGGTGGTGCGTGCGGTGCGCGCGCAGCTCGGGGCCGAGGATGCCGACTTCTACGGACTGACCCAGGACCGCGTCGACACAGCCATCGCCCGCAACGTGCAGATGCTGCGCGACGCGAGCGACATGACGCTCACCCAGCAGGGCAGCCAGCTCACCGTGCGCATCACGAACCAGTCGGGCCACAAGCTGCCGACCGGCGTGGGCAACGGCCGTCGGGCGTGGGTCAACGTCAAGTTCCTTGCGGCCGATGGTTCGCTCGTCGCGGAGCGCGGTGCGTACAACATGGCCACCGCTGCCTTCGACGGCAGCGACACCAAGGTCTACGAGAAGCGCTCGTCGATCGATGCCGCCATGTCGGCCCTCTCGGGCCTGCCGGAAGGCGCTCCCTTCCACGGCGCGCTCTCCAACCGCACGGATTTCGACAACCGTATCCCGCCGCGTGGCTTCACGAACGCAGGCTTCGCCTCGGTCCAGGCCTCGCCCGTGGGCTACTCGTATGCCGACGGCCAGCACTGGGACGACACGCTCTATGCGATCCCGGCGGGGGCGACCAAGGCCGTGGTCACCTTCTATCACCAGACCACGACCAAGGAATATGCGGAGTTCCTCCGCGATGCGAACGTCACCGACCAGCGTGGCCAGGTGGCCTACAACCTCTGGGTGCAGTTCGGCCGCAGCGCACCGATCGACATGGACAGTGCGATGATCGATCTTGCACCGGCCAACCCCGCCGACCTCGATGGCGACGGCGTCGTGGGTGGCGCCGACCTCGGCAACCTGCTCGCCAACTGGGGGCAGTCGGGCCAAGGCGACCTCGATGGCGACGGTGTCGTGGGCGGCGGCGACCTCGGCATCATGCTCGCGGCGTGGGGCAGCTGATCCCGGCACCGATTGCTGGAATGCGAAGAACGCACCCCCACGGGTGCGTTCTTCATTGAGGTGATCGGTCGCCTTGATTCAGCGCTTGGGCAGGCGCTTCATCAGATCATCGACGGCGGCGTCGAGCTGGGCATCGACGCCGGCGGCTTCGTCCTGCGGCAGCTGCGGCACCACGAGATCGGGCATGGCGCCGTTGTTCTCCATGTCGGTGCCGTCGAGCAGGTACCAGCCGCGGAACGGCATGCGGCAGGTGGTGCCGTCGAGCAGCGTGATGCCACCGGTGGAAATCACGCCGCCGTAGGTCTGCTGGCCCACCAGGGTGCCGCGCTTGATCGCCTTGAACGCATGCGCGGTGATCTCGGCATTCGAGAAACTCTTCTCGTTGCACAGCATGTTGGTGGGCAGAATGCAGCGCTGGATGAAGAGGCGATCCTGCGGGTAGCCCGTGGTGACCTTGCCATCGCCGCCGCGCGGAATCGTGTACGCGTGGGTCGGCGTGGCGAGCGACGCCATGAGCCGGTCCGCGGTCCATCCACCGCCGTTGTTGCGGACATCAACGATGAGTCCGTCGCGGCCGTAGCCGGCGGCATAGAGGCCGCGCTCGAAGTCATCGAGCGACGGCTGGTCCATGCCCTTGATGTGGATGTAGCCGATGCGGCCGCCTGAGCGCTCGTGCACGGCCTTCTCCATGCGCCGCCATTCGTTCTCGTAGGACTGCGCCGACACGGAACCCGACATCGCCGGCACGATGAAGGAATCGAAGGTCACGGTGCGACCGTCGGCGAGTGTGCGCTCAACGGTGAGCGCCGCCTCGCGGCCGGCGAGGCCCGGCAGGTGGCTCTCGAGCGTGCGCGTGAGATCGACGGGCTCGAACTCGACGGCGGTGATGACATCGCCCACGAGGAGCGGCACCTTGGCCTTGGCGGCGGGCATCTCGGGCAGCACGGTTTTTACCACGAAGCCCTTGGCGCCCGGCTCGACCCGAACGCCGAGTCGCCCCTGTGGCGGCAAGGACGATCCAGCGCGTTCACGCGGCGACCGGATGCCCAAGTGGCTCGCGTTGAGCTCGCCTAGGAATCGGTTCGCGACGTGGTCGAACTCGGCACCCGTGCGCGACTGGCACGCGAGCGCGTGGTAGCGCTTGGTGAGGGCATCCCAATCGAGCCCCTTCATGGTCGGGTGATAGAAGCCCTCGCCGATCGCACGAGCTGCCTCCAGGAACTTCTGGCTGTTGAGTTCGCGACGATCCACGCGGATGGTGCCATCGAGGTCGGTCGACTTGACCTCGCCGCCGGCGAGGCCGATCGTCGCGGCCTTGCCGGCCGAGACGGCCACCGCCGCATCGCCCGCGAAGTTGAGCCCGAGCACGTTGCCGGAACCCGTGAGCTTCTTCGTGTCGGTGCCGTCGAGCTTCATCGTCTGCAGGCCGTCGCCCGCGGAGACGAGGATGCGGTCGCCAGCGGGCAGCAGCTCGAGGTTCCCCTCGTTGCCGGGTGCGCTCGTGATGCGGCGCACGCGAAGGTACGCATCGTCGAGGTCCCATGCGGGCATGGTGGCCTTCTTGGCGTCGTCCTTCGTCGGCTCGTCCTTCGCAGGCGCCGCGTCCGCAGGCTTGGCGGCCTCCGCGACCACGGGGGCGTCAGCCCTCGGTTCGGGCTTGGCTTCGGCCTTCGCTTCCGCGGATGCAACAGGCTTCGCTTCCGACTTCGCTGCCTCGGTGGGCTTGTCCTTCGCCTTCGCAGTCAGCGGCTTGCGCTTCTTCGCGGCCTCGCCGGCATCCTTGAAGTACTGCTCGAGTTCGTGCTTGGGCAACGACTCAAGCGAGCGATCGAGGAAGACGTACCACGCGTCGATCTCCTCGTTCGTGCGCTCGCTCAGGAAGGCGAGCACCTTGCCATCGGCGGAGAAACGCGGACGCCCGTCATTGTCGGGGTGGCGCGTGATGTTGACGGCCGGCTTGGAGAGATCGCTCGGCACGATCCAGAGATCGCTGTTGAAGTCCATGTCCGACTGCGCGAAGCAGATCGCGGTCGAGTCGGGGCTCCACACGAACTCGATGCCCGAGTCCCATCCGGGCTGCACGACCGTGACGACCTTCGTGGCCAAGTCGAGCATGCAGAGATCGCCTTGGTTGCGGCGGAAGAGCAACCGCGTGCCATCGGGACTCGGCACGATCTGGCGATCCTGTGCGGGATCCTGCAGAAGCGCCGTGACGTCGAACGCGACGGCATCGGGCCAGCGGTTCGGCTCGTCCTTCTTCTCCTCGGGCTTCTTCTCATCCTTCTTGTCCGCGGGCTTGGCGTCGTCCTTGGGCGCGTCGGGCTTGGCCGGTTCTGCCGCCTTCGCGGGTTCGGCGGCGGGGTCCACCGGCTTGGCGGGTTCAGGCTTGGCAGGTTCAGCCGTGGGCTCAGCGGGCTTGGGCTCTGCAGCCTTGGGTTCCGCCGCGGCGGGTTCGGTCGGCTTTGGATCGGCGGGCGCTGCTGCCGGGTCGGCGGGCTTGGCACCGTCGGCCGGAGCAGGCTCCGCCGGCTTGGGCTGCTCAATGGGTTTGGTCGCTGCCTCGAAGCTCTTCTTCACGTCATCGCGCGTCTTCGTGACGGTCGCCTGCCAGAGGTCCTCGGTCCCAGCATGGTCGCTCGTGAAGTAGAGCGTTTGGCTGTCAGCGCTCCACGCAATGTCCTTCTCGCGGCTCGGCCAGTCGGTCACGCGGCGCGCGGGGACCTTGCTGTCGGTGCCCTTGACCCACACATCCCCGAAGGCGATCACGGCCATCACCTTGCCATCGGGGCTGAGCGCCGCTTCGCTCGCGAGCGAGGCCACCGACTTCTGCTCGAAGAGGTCGCCGGCATCCTCAGTCGCGGTCACGGCCACGAGCCGGGGCTGACCGCCGCCCGACAGATCGAGCGCGTAGAGGCGGTCCCAGACGGTGAAGGCTGCCTTCGATCCATCGGCCGAGACGGCAAGGTCCTTGATGTCCTCACCCTTGAAGCTCGTGAGCTGCTCCACCGCGCCGGTCGGTATGCGGCGGAAGAGATTGACCGTGTCGTCCTTGCGGTCCGACAGGAAGACGATGGTCGCGGGAGCGGTCCAGAAGGCGTGGCCATCGTTGCCGGCCCAGTCGGTCAGGCGCGTGTACGCCTTGGCGGGCTCGGCACTGCGATTGAAGGTCCACACATCACGCGAATCAGGGCCGCGGTAGTGCCGACGCGACCACTCGCTGCCACCGCGCTCGAAGACGACGATGGATCCATCGGCGTAGGGACGAGCATTGGCGCCGAAGGCATCATGCACACGGCGCGGTTCGCCGCCGGCCAGCGGCACCATGTAGGAACGCGGGCTGCGATAGAGATCTCCTTCGAGGAACGCATCGAAGTAGGCCGCGCGGCCCGCGGGCGAATCACCGATGCCGGTGAGGCGCATCGACGGGACATCAAGCGTCGTGATCTGCCGCAGGCCCGAGCCATCGGGCTGCATGAACCAGAGGTTCGGTCCACCCTCTCGATCGCTCGTGAAGACGATGCCCGAGCCATCGGGGAGCCACGCGCTCTCGGCGTCGTCGGCTGGGTGGCTCGTCAACCGCGTGGCTGCACCGCCCTGCATGGGCACCTTCCACAAATCGCCGCGCCACGTGAAGGTGATCTGCGATCCATCGGGGCTCAACGCGGGCAGGCGAGGAAGGTCGACCGTGCCGGATGTCACGAAGGCAGCGAGTGCGCACGACGCAGGAAGGGCGATGAGCATCGGGGAAATGTAGCCACCCGGGAACACAATGCCTGAACAGCCCGGACCTTGCGCGCGTATGGACTGTCGGCGATGGGGGCCGAACGCCCTGACCGAGTTCACTCGATCCGAGTCCGGCCCTTGATCCGCCTCGTTTCTTCGCCGTCTTTCTCCGCCTTCTTTCTCCTCCTGGATCGCGCCGTGATGTCTCCACACGGCGCACGCCCGCCGCAGCAGTCACCGAGCCCACCGCGCAGCGGCTCGCCTGATGCGGCGGTGTCGTCTGGCAAGTGCCACGCGTGCCCGCATTAGGATGCGTGGCCCATGCGACCCGAGAGCCTGTCGTTCCTCACCCGACTCCTCGAAACGCCTACGCCCAGTGGGTTCGAAGGACCCGGCCAACGGCTCTGGATGGAGTACGTCAAGCCGTTCGCCGACCGCGTCTGGAGCGACGCGCACGGCAACTGCTTCGCCGCGATCGAGCCGGCCGGTGCCTCGCGGACGCTGGCCATCTGCGGTCACTGCGACGAGATCGGCCTGATGGTGAACCATGTCGATGCGCAGGGCTTCGTGTACTGCCGCGCGATCGGCGGGATCGATGCCGGCAGCATCGTGGGCAAGCGCATCCGCTTCCAGAGCAGCGTGCCCGGCGTGACCGAGCCGGTGACGGGCCTGATCGGTGCCACCGCGATCCACCTGCAGGACAAGTCGTCCGAAGGCAAGGTGCGCAAGCTGCACGAGCTCTTCATCGACATCGGCGCGAAGGACCAGGCCTCTGCGCTGGCCCGACTGAACATCGGGGATCCGGGCGTCTTCGCCGATGGCCCGATGGCCATGGGCGACGGGCTGCTCGTCGCCCGCGCACTCGACAACCGCATCGGCATCTTTGCGGCCGCAGAGGCGCTTCGACTCGTGCATGCCGAGCGAAGCAGGCTCAAGGTCCGCGTGGTCGCCGTCAGCACCGTGCAGGAGGAAGTCGGCCTGCACGGCGCGGCGATGATCGCGCAGAGCCTTGCACCCGATCTGGCCTTCGTCACCGATGTGGGCCATGCGACTGACAGCCCCGGGATCAGCCATGCGCAGCATGGGCACTTCAAGCTCGGTGGCGGCCCCAAGCTTGCGGTCGGCCTGCCGGTGCATGCTGCATGCACCCGCATGCTGGCGGAGTCGGCCCTTGCGCAGGGCATCACCGTGCAGCGCTCGGCCACGGCCGGCCGCAGCGGCACCGACACCGACGCGATCTTCACACGCAACGGCGGCATCCCCTGCGGCCTGCTGAGCCTGCCCATCCGGTACATGCACACCACGGTCGAGCTCTGCGCGCTGAAGGATCTCGAGCAGATCGGCCAAGTCTTCGCCGGCGCCGCACTTGCCATGACCGGCGGCGAATCGCTGCAGGCCATCGGTCCTGCCTGAACGGAGCGATCGCTAGCATCGCACGCCCATGCTCACCTTCCTGCGCCAGTTCTTCCGGGACGCCAGGAACACCGGCTCGATCATGCCGTCGTCGCCGGCGCTTGCCCGCGCGATGGTGCACGGCATCGCCACGGGGGCGCCGCAGCGATGGCTCGAGGTCGGGCCTGGGACGGGCCCGTTCACGCGCTCCCTGCTGGCCGCCAAGCGCCCCGGCGATCGGCTCGTGATCGTGGAGCTGTCGAAGGACTTCTGCGTCAGGCTGGATGCCGACATCCTGGCGCCGTGGAAGCGTGCCAATCCTGAACAAGCCGCTGAGGTGGTCTTGATCAACGCCCCCATCGAGGACGCGAAGCTCGAGCCCGGGTTCGACCACGTGGTCTGCGGCTTGCCCTTCAACAACTTCCCGCCGGAACTCGTCGAACGAATCATGGTGCAGCTGCGCGCGCTGATCCGGCCTGCGGGCTCGCTCCGGTACTTCGCGTACGTCGGTGCACGAACCTTGCGCGATGGCCGAGGTGCGCTGCGTGGCGCCGCACCGCTGGCCGCCATCGAGGATCGCGTGCTGGCCGGCTGCGCGCGAACCAGCGACGTGGTCATGGCCAACATCCCTCCTGCCAAGGCCACGACCGTCATCCTGCCCTCCTGACACGACCACACCATGGCACGCATCAACGAGCACTTCCTCAAGCTGTCGGCCGGCTACCTGTTCCCCGAGATCGCCCGGCGCGTTCAGGGCTTCGCCGCGGCGCATCCCGCGCTCGCGCCGCGCATCATCCGCTGCGGCATCGGCGACGTGACCGAGCCCCTGCCGCACGCCACGATCAAGGCGCTGCACACCGCGGTCGATGACCTTGCGACGCACGAGCGCTTCAAGGGCTACGGGCCGGCGA
>JASGCG010000013.1 GCA_030054235.1 Bacteroidia bacterium | reverse complement strand
CGGTCGCCGGGGGACACCAGCACACGGTGGCGCTCCTTGCGGATGGCAGCGTGCGGTGCTTCGGTCGCAACACGAGCGGCCAGTGCAACGTCCCCGCAGATCTTGGGCCGTGCACCGCCGTTGCCGCGGGTGATGCCTTCAGCGCGGCGATCACCGCGACGGGCACGGTCCGATGCTGGGGCAACAATGCGAGTGGCCAATGCAACGTGCCTGCGGATCTGGCGGGTGCCGTTGGGCTCGACTGCGGGCTCTTCTTCACGATCGCGGTCCTCAAGGATGGCTCGGTGCGATGCTGGGGCAACAACGCGAGCGGGCAATGCAACGTGCCGGCAGGCATCGGGCCAGCCGTGCAGGTCTGTGCCGGCGCGAAGCACTCGGTGGCGGTCCTCGCCGATGGCTCGGTGCGGTGCTGGGGCTCGAGCTCGGCCGGCGCCTTGACGGTGCCTTCCGATCTTGGGCCGGTCGTGCAGGTCGCTGCGGGCAATCAGTTCACGCTCGCGCTGCTTGCCGATGGTCGCATCCGTGGATGGGGGTGGAACGCGTTCAGCCAGGTCAGTCAAGCTGGTGCGCTGACCGGTGTGACCTCGATTGCCGCGGGTGATTCGCACGGCGTTGCGGTCCACGACGATGGCCGCGTCTCGGCGTGGGGCAACAACACCTTTGCGCAGGCACAGGTCCCGATCGGCGCGGGTGCGGTGAAGCAGATCGGCGTGACGTACACGTCACACACCGCGGTGTTGCGCGACGATGGCACGTTCCGGATTCGTGGCTACTGCAACGATGGCATGTGCGCAGTGCCGGCTGATCTTGGCCCGGTGGCGCAGTTTGCGCTTGGCGCCAGTCACGTGGTGGCGCTTGAGGTCGACGGTTCCGTGCGCGCATGGGGAGCGGCCTGGAATGGGATCACGGCCGTGCCGTCGGACTTGCCGCCAGCCGTGCAGGTCGCGGCCCGCGGCTCGCACACCTTGGCACTCTGCACCGACGGATCGGTGCGTGCGTGGGGCGAGAATGACCGAGGGCAGTGCAATGTGCCGGGCGACTTGGGTGCTGTCCAGTCGATCGCCACAGGCACCGACTCGTCGTTCGCGATCGTTGCCGATGGCTCGTTGCGCGCGTGGGGCGGCAGCAGTGCCGGCGAGGCGATCGTGCCCTCCGACCTTGGGCCAGTCCTGCAGGTCACGGCCGAGGCGGACCATGCACACGCCCTTCGTACGGATGGCAGCGTGCGATCGTGGGGTTCGGGTGCGCCCACGCAACCTGCCGATCTTGGGACGGTGGTCCAGATCGCCTGCGGCAGTGATCACGTTGTTGCGCTGCGCGAGAATGGCACCGTCCGAGTGTGGGGCACCACCGGTTACGACACGAACACGCTGCCGACGGGACTGGGTCGCGTGGTGCAGATCGCCGCGGGCGGAGCCGAAGTCGTGGTGCTCCAGGCCGGCTGCGCGCAGGACATCAGTGGTGATGGCGTGGTCAACGGCGCCGATCTCGCACGGCTGCTGACGGCGTGGTCGCAGACCGGCACTGGTCTCGCGGCTGACCTGAATGGCGACGGCATGGTCGATGGGGTCGACTTGGGCGCCCTGCTCGAGGCGTGGGGAGTGTGCCCGGGCTGACCTTGCCAGGGCATTGATCAGCGATTCGTTCGATGTTTCCGGATCGGTGCCCTGGCGTGCCTTGGCGCGGGTGATGGCCGGCTCGTGTTGCAGGGTGCCCTCCCCGCGGCAATTTCCGCAATGGCGCTGTCCCAGATGGTCGGACGCTGCACAATCAGGGTCATGCACCGCGCTCCCATGATGGCCGCCCTTGCCGTGGTCTCGGCATCGACGGCTCAGCAGCCGACCTTCGTCAACTTCGAGAGCCCACAGTCGCATCCGATCGACGTGACTCCGGACGGCTCGGTGCTGGTGGCGTGCAACACGGCCGATGGCGTGCTCGAGGTGTTTGACCTCGTGGCCGGCATCCCGCAGCGACGCGGTTCGGTGGCGGTGGGGGTTGACCCCGTCTCCGTGCGCGTGCGGGGCAACGCAGAGGCGTGGGTCGTCAATCAAGTGAGCGACTCGGTGAGCGTGGTCGATCTGGCCACGATGCGCGTGCGTCGAACGGTGTCCGTGGGCGATGAGCCTGCCGACATCGTCTTCGCGGGCTCGCCGCAGCGCGCGTTCGTCTCGCTCGCGCAGCCCAACCGCGTGGTTGCCTTCGATCCCTCGCTCGAGCTGCCTGCGTTCACGACGGTGACCATCAACGGCCCGCAGCCGCGCGCGCTCGCGGTGAGCCCGGATGGATCGACGGTGTACGTCGCGATCTTCGAGAGCGGCAATCGCACCACCATCGTCCCGCGGGCCGCCGTGAACAACACGGGCGGTCCCTACGGGGGACAAAATCCGCCGCCCAACAGCGGAACGCAGTTCGACCCGCCGCGCACGCCCGGCCAGCCCTTGCCGCCCCGCGTGGCGCACATCGTGCGCAAGAACGCACAGAGTCGCTGGATGGATGACAACGGCCGCGACTGGACCGGCTTCGTGACGTGGGACTTCTTCGATCACGATGTCGCGATCGTCAATGCATCGACGCTGGCCGTGACCTATGCGGGCGGCGCGCTCTCGACGGTGTCTGGGATCGGTGTCTCGCCCACAGGTGCGGTGACGGCGGTCGGCTGGGATGCGCTCAACCAGGTGCGCTTCGAGCCGAAGCTCAACGGGATCTTCGCCACCATGCTGATGGCGGATGTTCCCGCAGCCGGCGGCGTGCCGAGCGTGATGGACCTGAATCCGCACCTGACCTACGACAGCGCGTCGATCCCTGCGGCCGAGCGGGCGCAATCGGTGGGCGATCCGCGCGGTGTGGCTTGGACCCCCGATGGCTCGATGATCTTCACGGCGGCGCTCGGCACCAACGCGCTCGTGGCCATGTCGCCCAGCGGTGCGCGCGTGGCGAAGATCGACGTCGGCGAGGGGCCGAGCGGCGTGGTCGTGCATCCGACGGCTGGGATCGTCTACAGCCTCAATCGATTCGAAGGCTCGGTGAGTGCCGTGAGCACGACTGGGCTCGCCGAAGTGCGCCGTGTGCCGCTGCACGATGCCACGCCGGCGGTCGTCAAGGCAGGTCGTCGGTTCCTCTTCAATACGTTCATCACGAGTGGGCTGGGCCACACGAGCTGCGCGACGTGCCACGTGGATGGCCGCAGCGATCGGCTCGTGTGGGACCTTGGCGACCCGCAGGGCGCGATGCAGCTCTTCGACGAGACGTGCCAGGCGCCCAACGGCTGCATCCAGTGGCACCCGATGAAGGGCCCGATGACCACGCAGGTGCTCCAAGGCATCATCGGCAACGGCCCCATGCACTGGCGCGGCGAGAAGGACAACCTGACCGAGTTCAACGCGGCCTTCACGCACCTGCAGGGGCGCGAGTTCGAGATCACGGCGCAGGAGATGCAGCAGCTGACGGACTACGTCGGCTCGCTGGTCTTCCCGCCGAATCCGAATCGCAACATCGATGACACGCTCAAGACGAGCGTCGCGATCTTCGGCGGGCAGGCGACGGGTCTGGGCGGCACGGGCAATCCCGTGACCGGACAGAACCTCTATCAGACGCTGCAGAACTTCGGTGCGCCCCCGGGCCTGACGTGCAACGCGTGCCACGCCTTGCCGACAGGCACGAACCAGCGTGTCGACATCCCCGCGCCCGGCGGCGAGCAGCAGAACCGCAAGAACGCGCACCTGCGCGAAGTCTGGCGCAAGGTCGGCGCCAACCGCCAGAGCCAGACGGCGCTGCGTGGCGTGGGCTTCGACCACAATGGAGAGGAGGCGACGCTGCAGGATCTGCTTTCGATCGGCTTCCAGTGGGCGGCCGGTGCGCAGGGACAGCAGCAGCGGCGCGACATCGAAGCGTTCATGCTCTCGTTCCCGAGCGGCACGCGTGCGGGCGTCGGCCAGCAGGTCACCGCGGACGGAGTGTCGGACGACACGGCCCGCATCAACCAGTTCGTGACGATCGCCAATGGCGGATCGGTCGGGTTGATCGTGAAGGGTCGCCTCGGCGGCGAGGCCCGTGGGTGGTTCCTGCAGGGCGGCCAGTTCGTGGCCGATCGCGAGGGCGATGCGCCGATGTCGCCGGCGCAGATGCTGGCGCAGGCTGCTGCAGGGAGCGAGCTCACCTACACGATGGTTCCGGCGGGATCGCAGAATCGACTCGGCGTCGATCGTGATCTTGATGGCTTCCGGGACCGCGATGAACTGGATGCAGGCAGCGATCCTGCCGACGCGGACAGTGTGCCGGGTCAGTGCGTGGCTGACTTGACCGGTGATGGCCAGGTTGGCGGTGCGGACCTGGGCATCCTGCTCGGCAGTTGGGGCGGGGCTGGTGCCGGAGATCTCAACAGCGACGGCACCATCGACGGCCAGGACCTTGGCGCCATGCTCGGCGCATGGGGTGCGTGCGGCGGCTGACCGCGTCGCCTCAGCGAAGCGCGCTCACCCGCGGGGTCACGACGACGAGCCCGATCAGCGGCTGATCCGGCGCGGGCTCGACCTGCACGAGCACGATCGGCGTGGGTTGGCGGCTTCGGAAGAGGGCGCGCGGGTAGGGCTGCTCGCCCCACTGATCGCGAAGCTCGCTCATCGGAACTTGGATCGTGCCACCCGCGGGGATCGTGACGCCATCCTTCACGAAGCGGCGGTTGACCCACAG
This sequence comes from Bacteroidia bacterium, assembly GCA_030054235.1. Taxonomy (GTDB): domain Bacteria; phylum Planctomycetota; class Phycisphaerae; order Phycisphaerales; family SM1A02; genus SYIB01. Next base: position 8,245 of record JASGCG010000013.1, on the reverse strand, counting down.
GCTGGCACCGGACCACGATTGGGCAGTGCCGTTGGTGATGCGGATCGCTTCGTCCTCCTGCACCACCTGCACCTGCTCAACGGTCGCTTGCGGCCGGCCGACGGGGTAGGGGCGGGTGGCCTTGGCCAGATCGACGGTGTTCACGCAGCCACACAGCATGAGGCAGGCAACGGGTGCGAAGCGCATGGCCGGAGTGTAGCCAGTGCCAGTCGTAGACTGGCCGTGTGAGCGTGAACCTGTCGCCATCCGACCTGCCCCCGCGCCGATTGACGAGGGCCATTGCGGAGACCGCGCGCTCTGCCAAGGCCGACCCGCGCGTGACGGCGCTTGTGCCGGGCTTCGATGCGCCGTTTTTCCAGGCCGGACTCGCTGGATACAGCGATGGTGCCATGCGGTTGATCGCACGCCGTCATGGGTGCCCATTCTGCGTGACCGAAGCGTTGCTCGACCGAACGCTGATCAATGGCGGCAAGGGGCGGCGCAAGGAGGACCCCGACCTCATCGCGACCGAGTGCGGCATGGGCGAGATCGAGGACAACATCGCCGCGAGCACCGACGATCACCCGATCGCCGGACAGATCATGGGGACCACGCCGGACGAGATGGCTGAAGGCGCCGACATCCTGGTGCGAATGGGTTACGACGTGATCGATGTGAACATGGCGTGCCCGGTCAAGAAGATCAAGAGCGCTTCCCGTGGAGGGCACTTCCTGCACCATGCCGAGGAGGCCATCCCGGTGTTGCGTGCCGTGATCGATGCCGTGGATGGTCGTGTGCCATGCACCGTGAAGTTGCGAAGGGGTTGGGATGATTCGCCCGATTCGGAACGGCGATTCTGGACCGTGTTCGATGCCGTGTACGAGCTGGGCTATGCCTGGACCACGGTGCACTGCCGGACGGTGCAGCAACGCTACGAGGGGCCGGGGCGCTGGGAGTTCCTTGAGGATCTGGTGCGGCGGCGGTCCGAGTGCGTGATCTTCGGCAGCGGTGACATCTGGACCGTGGAGGACATCTTTGCCATGCTCGATCAATGTGGCGTGGCCGGTGTGAGCGTGGCCCGAGGCTGCATCGGCAACCCATGGATCTTCAGGCAGGCTCGCGACATGATGGCGGGCCGCGAACCCACGGCGCCCACGGTGGCCGAGCAGCGCGAGGTGCTGCTTGAGCACTATCGCCTGGCGAGCATCATCCATGGCGATCGGACCACGAGCCGCCACATGCGGAAGTTCGGCATCAAGTTCGCCGCCCACCACCCCGAGGCGCGATCCGTGAAGGATGCCTTCATCGCGTGCGAAAGTGCCGAGAGCTGGCGCGAGGTCATCGAACGGCTGTACCCAATCGAGTGAGAGGACAAGGCACGAGCCGGGCGTGATGGGCTGTTCCGGATCGCCTGTCCGGGCTGCTGCAGCCCATGGACCGCTGATCGCCACGGTTGCACCGACACCGGCGCTCTCGATCGAGTTCTGAGCCAGTACGCGTTGCATGGTTCGCCATCGACGCCCTTGCGACTCGCTGCCGGGCAGTGGTGGCATCCGCTTGAAGAGATAGGCAGCACCCTGGAGTGGCTCGGCATCGCTCGACGTTGGGGCCCCGGCGATGATCCAGTCGCACGAGACGGAGACCGACAGCCCGACGTGCTCCTCGGGGTGGCCGAAGCCCCAGACGCGTTGCTCGTTCATCAGCAGTCCGCTCGACGTGAGTTGGGCGGTGACGACACAGCCACGCCGGCGCCCAATCGTCGATGGACTGAGCGCACCACCATCGGCACGCGGCGCACCAACGACCAGATCGCGATCCGTCAGCGCGATCGACCAGCCGAGCCACTCATTGGCAGCATGTGAGCCAAGGCGAGCCGTGGCCCATGGCCCTGACTCACCGATGGCGGGGATCATGCCCACGTGGACGGCGCCCCCACGATCGGACACTGGCGTGCCTGGCTCCCACGGGGCACCCATGGCCATCATGGTTTCGTTGATGGCCACCGAGAATCCGAAGCGGCCGCCCTGGACCGGGGTGGGGGATTGAAGCGCAGCGCGATGCTCGATGCCGGCGTCGGTGATGGCGTAGAGATCAGCACGACCTTCATCGAAGTTCGAGACTCCATGATCCCACCGTGGGCTGCCAACCAAGAGCTGCTGGCCGTGCAGTGCGACCGAGGCACCGAACTCAGCACCGCCTTGAAGGACTGGGGCATGGATCGTGCCAACGTGGCGCCACCCGTCGCCACGGTGGCGGAAAACATGGACTGCACCGGAGGCATGCAAGCCTCGGACGGTCTCTCGCGGCGCACCGATGGCGAGCAGGTCGCCATGGATGGTGATCGCACGGCCGAAGTCGGCGTGCGGATCGAGGGCAGGGTGCTCGATCGGCGCATCGCAGGACCAGCGTTGGTTGTTCAGTCGAGATGCTTGGACGACCGGCGGCGTGACACCAAGATCCTGGTCATGCCACGAGCCGACGAAGAGCCACTGCCCGTGCATGGCCACGGTTCGACCCAGCGGGGGCGCATCAGGGCATGGCACGAGCTCATGGTGCACGCGCCAGGTGGTTGGAGCGGGCGGCGCCGTGGCCAGTGGAGTGAGCAGCCCCAGGGTTGTCCCTCCATGCGCCATGCTCAGGTGTGTCGAGAAGGCAAAGAGGAGTGCGAGAACGACGACCGCGGCGCAAGGCCGTGGCCAACACGTTGAGTCATGACGCATGGAAGGTCCCCGGATGGAAGAAAGCCGCGGCCATCATCGCACGCTGTGCACGGCACTCCGGAAAAGCCGCCTGAACTTCGGTGCGAGTTTTTGCAATCGTGAGGCGGGAGATGGATTGCCTCCCAACATCCTCACGGCGTCGCTCGACCGGAGCGACCGAGCGGTCCTTCGCCGCCCGTCCGTGCGGCGAGGCATCGCGAGAGCGCAAGGTCAAGCGCCCACTCGGCCGCACCGCGCTACCTTCTCGCCCATGCGCACCAGCGAGATCACCTACCACGATGGCAGCACCGAACTCCGAGGCTTCATGTCGGCACCCGATGCCGGTGCCAGGCTGCCCGTCGTGCTCGTCTTCCACGCCTGGCGCGGCCATGATGAGTTCGTGCGCGATGAAGCGCGCAAGCTTGCAGGCATGGGCTTCGTCGGCTTCGCGGTCGACATGTACGGGGCTGGCAAGCTCGGTACGACCAACGAGGAATGCTCTGCGCTCATGACGCCGTTCATGCAGGATCGGGCGCTGCTGAAGCGGCGGCTCGATGCGGCGTTCGCGGCGGCACGCACGATCGACGGTGCCGATGCCACGCGGATGGGAGCCATGGGGTTCTGCTTCGGTGGACTGTGCGTGCTCGATGCCGCACGCCATGGCATGCCCGGGCTGCGGGGGATCGCCGCCTTTCATGCGCTGTTCACGCCACCGCCGTCTCCGCCGAGCGCGCCAATCACGGCGAAGGTCCTGGCGCTGCATGGTTACGACGACCCGATGGCCACGCCTGACCAGCTCGTGGCGTTTGCTGCCGAGATGACCGAGCGCCAGGCCGACTGGGAAGTGTGCGCGTACGGCGGCACGGTGCATGCCTTCACGAATCCAGAGGCCAACAACGCGGCCTTCGGCACGGTCTACCAGCGTCGAGCCGATCAGCGTTCGCGTGAGCGGGCACGCGATTTCTGGCGCGAGTGCTTTGCGTGATCGATCGGGCGCCGCTGGGCAGCGGCGGGACCACAGCCGCGCTGCGTCAGCGACTCGGCCTCATGCAGCGCGCGCTCAGTCGCGGCGGGTCCACAGCCAGACTGCAGCAGCGAACTCGATCTCGCCGAGATCGCCGTCCCAGTTCATGAGGGTCTTCGACGTCCCAGCACCCTCATAGAGCCGGCGATCGCGGCTCGTGTAGAGCGTCTTCGCCGTGCCCGGGCCTTCGTACACGCGGCCGTCCTTGATGGTCCAAAGCGTCTTCGCCGTACCCGCGCCCTCGTAGACGCGACCGTCGCGCACGGTCAGCAGCGTCTTCGCCGTGCCTGCGCCCTCGTAGACGTGGTCGCCACTGATCGTGAGCAGCGTCTTGCTGCTGCCGGCACCGTCGTGGAAGCGCTTGGACGAGACGTTGAAGAGCGTCTCGGCGGAACCGGCGCCCTTTCGGAAGTGGATGGTGGCCAACGTGGTTGCTCCGGACAGGTCGCGCGCTCCAAGCAGGAGCAGCATGCTGGCGATGATGACGATGAAGATTCCCCGGGTATGCATCATGGATTGGCGCTCACCAGCTCTTCTTGCCGCGTCGGCCCTGCTTGAAGCCCTTCTTGTGGCCCTTGGCCTTCTTCTTGCCGCCGCGACCGCTGGTGAAGTCGCGGAAGCCGTCGCCGCGCATGCTCGGCATGGTGCTTGCCGCGCTTTGCAGCGTGCTGGTGACCATGAGTTCCATGCGCCGTGCCGCCGTGTCGATCGACATGATGCGCACCGTGACGCGGTCGCCCACGCCGATGTGCGCTCCGGAGCGCTGCGAGCGAAGGCGCCCGCTGGATTCATCGATCTCCCAGCGCTCGGCACGGCCGCTGTTGGCCGAGAGCTCGGCACTCTTGGCGAAGCCATCGACGAAGTACTTCTCGAGCGTGATGAAGAGGCCGTTGCCGCCAGGCGAGAGCCCGGTCACGGCCGCGGGCAGTTCGTCGCCCATGTGATGTTCCTGCAGGAACTGCAGGACGAGGAACGTGCGCAGATCGCGCTCGGCACCCTCTGACTGCACTTCGGTGGAACTGCAGTGCTGGCCGAACTCGATGAGCTTCTCCTCGGCGAGCACACCTGGGTCACCCATGAGCCGCGCCGCAAGATCGCGCTTGCCACGACCGCCCGGAGGATGCGCTCCGTTGTCAGTCTCGGCGAGGTAGGCGTCCATCGCGCGGTGCACGAGCAGGTCGGGGTAGCGACGGATCGGGCTCGTGAAGTGCGTGTAGTGCTCGCTGGCGAGGGCGAAGTGCCCGATCATGGCGGGGCTGTAGATCGCCTTGCTCATGCTGCGCAGCACGGCGTAGTGCACGCTGCGTTCGGCAGGAGTGCCGCGCGTCTGGTCGAGGATCGACTGCAGGTCGTGGCGGGTGGGTTCGTCTGGCATGCGGCGTCCGACGGTCCGCGCCGCAAGCCGCAGCGCCGTGAACTCCGTCGTCGCGGGCTCGGGGTGCACCCGCCGGATGAGCGGCACGGTGATGTCGGCGAAGGTGCGGGCGAGCGCCTCGTTGGCCTCGACCATGAACATCTCGATGAGGGTGTGCGTGAACGCGCCGTCTTCCGGCACCACGTCCTTCACGCGGCCATCCTCGTCGAAGACGAGTTCGCTCTCGGGCAGGCTGAGCGTGATCATGCCGGCGTCGAGCCGGCGCTTGCGCAGCACCTTGGCCAGGCGGTCGCACTGCTTCAGCGCCTCGATCAGTTCAGGCGGCCACACCGGCTCGGTCTTCGCGTGGCGCGCTGCTTCGTCGAGGTCGCCGTCGATGACGGCCTGCGCCTCAAGGTAGGTCATGCGCTTGCGGCTGCGGATCACGCTCGCTGCCAAGCGCGTGCCGGTGATGCGCCCCTTGGTGTCCAGATTCACGATGGCGCTGCGCGTGAGCCGTGCCACGCCTTCCTGCAGCGAGCACACGCCGTTGGAGAGGGCCTCGGGCAGCATGGGCAGGACGCGCCGGGGCAGGTAGGTGCTGTTGCCGCGTGCGGCAGCTTCCTGGTCGAGCGGAGAACCCGCATGCACGAAATGCGCGACGTCGGCGATGTGTACGCCGAGCGCCCACTCCTGGCGCTCCTCGTCCCAGGCAATCGAGATCGCGTCGTCGTAGTCGCGTGCATCCGGCGGGTCGATCGTGAAGGTCAGCTCCTTCGTGAGGTCGAGCCGGTCTGGCCATGAGCCAGAGTCCTGCTCGACGGCAAACTCGCGCGCGAGCTTCGCCGCCTGCGCACTCACATCGTCGGGGAACGCCTCGCGCAGGCCGTAGGACATGATCACGCTGCGGGTCTCGGCATCGGGCTGGCCGGCCTCGCCGAGCACTTCGACGATCGCCCCTTCGGCCCAGCGATGCTCGGTGGGAAAGCGAATCAGGTCGAAGACGACCTTCACGCCGGGCTTGCCGCCCTTGCTCTCGGCGTCGCGCACGATGACCGGTCCATCGAGCTTGCGACCATCGGGCCGCACGATCCACTGGCGCCCGTCCTTCTCAAGCGTGCCGGCGAAGCGCGTCTGCGCGCGCTCGAGGACCTCGACCACGCGGCCGGTCGGCCGGTCGGACTGGGACGGTCGGTCGTAGTGATCCGTGCGGCGCGATACACGTACGCGCACGCGGTCGCCGCTGATGGCGTCCATGGTGGCCCCGCCCTGCACGAAGAGATCGCCCTCACGGGTGGGGCGCTCGGGCGTGACGAAGCCGTCGCCACGCATCGTGATGCGGATGCGTCCCGTGATCTCTTCGCCCATGCGAGGCAGGCGAACGGTGTCATCACCGGCAATCTCGATGGCGCCTTCGTCCTGCAAGCCGAGCATCGACTCGCGGAACGAGGTCGACTCCGCATCGGGCACGCGGATCATGCGCTCGAGTTCACGAAGCCGGGTCGGGCGATAGGCGGCGTGCGCCAGGTGTTCAAGGATGCGCGCGCGCCAATTGAAGGCCATGGCGTGAGGCTACCTGAAGCAGGAGGGAGGACCGGGTGAGGCGCAGTGCCGCGAGCGCCAAGCTCCGAGGTGGCGTGAGCGTCCCTTGCACCGAGGCTTCATCGCGGGGTCAGCGCCCCTTGCGCTTGGCGCCCTTGCTCGGGGAGGCGCGGCTGGGCTTGGATGCGGGCTTCGCTCCGCTCGCCTTCGCGCGACCGAGCTGCAGCACGTTGCCGACGCCGCGCCCCTCGCGTGCGTGGTTCTTGCGGCTGCCCGAGGCGCCGGCGGTCGAGGCGCGCTCGTTGGGAGCGCCGCTCGACGACGCAGTCGATCCACCGCTCGCGCCACCGCTCGCAGCGGATGCGCCGCTCGCTGCCCCCTCGGTCGTGGGAGCCTTGGATGCGCCTTCGGCCTTGGCGCCATCCCGCGATCCCTTCGCGCCTGGCTTGTCGCTGGACGCTTTGCCCTGCTCCTTCGTGGAGCCTGCGGCGGTTTCGGCACCCGAGCCCGCAGCCGGTGCCGCGTCGGCCTTCTTCGCCTGTTCGTAGTCGGCGCTGCGGTAGTCGGTCTCGTAGAAGCCGCCGCCGCGGAAGATCACGGCGCCGCCGATGCCGATCTTGCGCTCGACCTTCCGCTTGCCACATCGCGGGCAGGTGCGGATCGGATCGGCCTTGATCGACTGAAATTCCTCGAACTCATGCCCGCAGGCGCTGCAGGCATACTCGTAGGTCGGCATGGTTCACTCCGAGGGACTGACCACGACCTTCGCACTGCGCAGGATGTTGTCGCCGATGCGGTAGCCCGACTGGAAGCACTGCACGACGCAGCCAGGCTCGACCCCATCGGCGGGTTGCTGCATGACCGCTTGATGGCAGTGGGGATCGAAGGCATCGCCGCGTGCGGGATCGATGCGCACGATGCCGTGCTTCTCGATCGCCTTGAGGAGCTCGGTGCGCAGCATCGTCACGGCGGCGGCGAGCTTGGCTGGCTCCATCGTGGACAGGTCCTGCGCGAGCGCCAGGTCCATGTTCTCGAGCACCGGCACGAGCGAGTTGGCAACCTGCACGATGCCGGAGTGGCGCGCGCGGACTTCGTTCTCGATCGAGCGGCGCTGGATGTTCTGCGACTCGGCCAGGGCGCGCAGGTACGCATCGTGCTTGCGGGCCAGTTCATCCTGCAGCGACTCGATGCTCGGGGCAACAGGTTCGCCGTTGGCGGCATCGGACTTGGGTTCGGTGGTGTCCATGCTCATGATCCCGTGAAGGTGTCCTTGATCTTGGCCCAGACGCTGCGCGAACCCTCATGCACGGGATCGCCCTCGATCGCGGCGAGTTCGGTGTAGAGCTCGCGCTGGCGCGCCGTGAGTTCTTCCGGCACGCGGATGGTGAAACCGACCACGAGATCGCCGCGTCGCGGCGATCGCAGCGACGGCAGGCCGCGGTCGGGCACCCGCACGAGCTCACCGTGCTGCGTGCCCGCGGGAACCTCAACCTCGACAGGGCCATCGAGCGATTGGATCTCGAGGGTGGCGCCGAGTGCCGCCTGCGCCGGCGAGAGTTCGCGTGCCATGATGAGTTCGTTGGCGTGGCGGGTGAAGGTCTCGTGCTCGTTGACCCGGACGACCACATGCAGGTCGCCGCGTTCGCC
>JASGCG010000294.1 GCA_030054235.1 Bacteroidia bacterium | reverse complement strand
CCCTCCATACGCTCCTGGGCATCTGCCTTGGCGGCGTCGTCACGGACCGAATCGATGACGGCCTCGGCGATCGGCACGCGTGCTGCGGCGCCCTTCACGAAGACGATGTCGGCATCCTCGTAGTCCTCCGGGCGCAGGAGCATGTCGAGGTAGGTGAACTCCGGGCTCTGGCCGTTGATCCGGCGCGGCCCGCTGACGAACGACATCTGCGTGTTCGCGAAGCTGCCGAAGCTCTTCAGCCGGCCCTCGGTCTGCACGGCGACCTCGCCCAGCGGCAGGAGATCGACGGCTTCGTGGAAGGGCTTGGCCGCTTCCTCGGCGCGCGCAGGAGCGGCCCCCACGACGACGAGCATCGCCACGAGTGCGGCGACCATGCCGCGCAGCACAGCATGCATGCGGGCAGTGCCCCGAACGTGCATCAACGCGGAATCGCGAGGGAACAGGGTCGATCGAGCCATCACGCACCTCCCTTGGCATCAAGCGCAGCCACGGCCGCGGGCGACAGCCTGCCTTCGGCACGGAGCCGTGCCGCGAGCGCGAGGGCAGCCTCGCGGTGGCGACGCTTGATGATCGGCTTGACGTAGAACGCGTAGCACATCCCGAGCACCGAGATCACGCACCCGAGCAGCTGGATCACCACGCCCTCGCGATTGGCCACGCCGAGCACGGTGTAGTTGAGACCGCGGCTCGCTCGGTCGCCCTCGAACCGGGCCTGGTCCGGCGGATCCCACTGCGCCTGGAAGAACCACCAGCCATCGTGCTCGACCGGCGCGTTGACGCTGCACGGCACGGGCTGCGACCAACCCGCGCCGTCGTCGAAGCGAAGCATGCTGGTGTAGTCGCGGATCGTCGAGGCTTCGCCGGTGTAGCCGCCGATGTGCGTGGCCAGGATGAAGTCATCGAGCGCCACGGCGGTCGGCATCGGCTCGCGACGGCGCGAGAAGAGCACCTCGGCCTTGCGGCCGCCGCCGAGCTCGACGACCGTCGGCTCGAAGGGGTGCCGCCGGAGCGCATCGGCGCGACGGTCGAACACGTACGGGTGGTAGTCGAGCCACTGCGCGCCGCCGCCGGGCCCCGAGACGAGCGCACGAGAGAAGAGCTCGCGCGCATCGCGCTGGCGCTCCTCGGGCGGCACGATGAAGGGCTTGGTCACGGCGACCGCGTTGGGCAGGTAATCAAGCAGCGTGATCGTGAGGCCCGACGGCAGCGCGACGGGCTTGCCCACCTCGATCGGCAGCGGCGCCGAGCGCATCGAGCCGATCGAACTTGCGAGCCGGAGCTGGTTCGGCCCCGGACCGATGAGCACGGTCAGCAACGCGCCCTCCTCGGCCGGTTCGTAGACCATCGTGATCGAGGGATCGGGCGGCAGCGGCTGCTGCTGCCCTTGGTCCTCGGGCGGCAGGTCGCGCGTCATCGATGGATTCGAAAACGCCCAGCGCCGCCACGTGCGCTCGGGCGACGTGATCTCGACGATGGCCACATCGGCAGTGACGTCGCCGATCGTGAGCCGATCCTGCACGGCGACCACGCGATACGACCAGCCTGAGTCGGCCGCGCCGATCGGCGTTGGCACGACAGGTGCGCCGGCGGCCGGCGGATTGATCGGCAGCGAACCGTCGAAGCCGATCGAGGGCACCGTCACGCGAAGGCTCGGGATCGAGCTCGCGCGGCTCAGCTCGGCCTCATCCTTGATGACCTGGGCTCGCAGGATCCGACCGTCGGCCATCGACCGCTCAGGGTCGAGCGCCTGCAGCTGGTAGCGATCGGCCTGCGCGGCTGCCGCCCCTGCCGCAGCCGCCTGCGCGACCTCGAGAATCACCACGGGATTGAAGGGATCGCGCTCGCTGCCGGCAAGCCACTTCGAGCGATCGAGGGCGTAGCGCAGGAATCCGGTCACCCGGAAGTCGACATCCTGGAAGGGATCCTTGGGATCCACGGCGGGGACCGCCAGATCGATGGGATCGATCGGCGTGGCATTGCCGTTGAAGACCTCGTCGCGGCTGGCGATGTGATCGTTGTAGAGCGGCATCCCCTCGATGGGACGCATCGTCCATGGTCCATCGCCCGGCGTGCGCACATAGAGCGCCCACGCCTTCGCGAGATCGTTGCGCAGGTAGAACCACTGCTGGCCTTCGTACTCCAGGTCCACCGCGAGCGCGCCGTCGATGATCGGGTTGCCGTCGGGATTGACCTTGCGCGCGCGCTTGACCGGCTGCTGCGGATCGTCGGTCAGGACCAGATCCTCGGTGTACTCCGGGTAGCCGGCCACGACCTGCCGCATGAAGCGCTGGTCGCCTTGGTTCACCGTGAGCGTGACGCTGAACGCGCGCTTGCCCTTGTCGCTTCCGCTGAGGAGTTCCCACGACGGATCGATGTCAGCCACTTCGATGAGGTAGGGATCCGCACCAGTCCCGACCTGCGCACGTGCACCCGGCACGGCGATCACGCGCTCGCGCGCGACGACGGCGCCCGAGGCATCCTTGATCGATACGACGACGGCGCGGCGGATCACCGGGGCCTCGCCCTCGACCTTCTGGCCGAAGTAGATGACGCTGCCCACCACCAGCACGATGATCCCGGTGTGGATCATCCAGACGCCGTAGTTCACCGGCTTGAACGGGATGCGGCGGATCGTCGTGATGATGATGTTGGCCGACAGCAAGCCCATCAGAAGGTCGAACGGCCACCAGTGGAACCACTCGAACTCGGTCATCTCGAACGGCCGCCACTGCCGGAACTGCGCGTGCACCCAGGCATCCGGGTGGAAGATGTTCGGGTGGACCGGATAGATGATCCCCGCGCTGCCGACCGACATGTAGAGAAACAGCACCGCCAGGATCACGATGCCGAAACGAACGCTGCTGAACAGATCGATCACCGGGGCCAGCGGGCCACCCACGCGCGGCAGCGAACGGCGGGCCATGGTGGGTTCGGTCGTGGGAGTCGTGTCCATCGGGTCATGCATGGTAGGAGCGAGGCCCCCTCGCGGTTCGCCCCGCTACGATCCCGG
>JASGCG010000293.1 GCA_030054235.1 Bacteroidia bacterium | reverse complement strand
GCATCCACCCAGTGGATGCCACGCGGGGCGAGCTCCGCCGCGCGCCGCAGGTCATCCTGCCAGCACGAATTGCCGCCCTCGACGATCGTGTCGCCTGCCTCGAGCAGCGGGGCGAGCTCGGCCACGACGCTGTCGACGATGCCCGCAGGCACCATGATCCAGACCACGCGAGGGGCTGGCAGCGCAGCAATCAGGTCCGCAAGCGAAGCGACGGTCGTGCCGCCGGCCTCGTCGTAGGCAGCGCGGGCGGCGGCTCCGGGGTCGAAGCCGATGCACGCGTGGCCATCGCGGCCAAGCCGTCGAGCCATGCCCAACCCCATGCGACCAAGCCCGACCATCCCCATGTGCATGCGTGCCTCCTTGGCGAACGGCGGAATATAGCCCTGCATCATGGATGCAGCGGAACATCTTCATCGCCCCGTGCGGATGGGATCATCAAGCGCGTCGCCTGACGCGCGGCGATAGCATTGGGATCCCATCATCGGCACTCCGCCGGCCCCACGAGGACACCACGTTGGCACGCAAGACCCGTCAGAAGCTCGGTGAGATCCTGGTCGAGCTCAAGCTCATCACCAAGGAACAGGCCGAGAAGGCCGCCGAGGCCGCCAAGAGCAGCCGCAAGCGCATCGGCGAGACCCTGATCGAGATGGCCATCTGTGGCGAAGAGCACGTTGCCAAGGCACTCGGCAAGCAATTCGGCCTCGAGTACCTGAACCTGGACCGCCCCGAGGATCGCAACAAGGTCTCCATGACCGCGATCCCCCAGGACGTGATGAAGAAGTACTTCGTCCTGGGCTACGCCGGCGAGGGCCCGAAGAAGCGACTGGTCATCCACGATCCGCTGGATCTTGATGCGTTCGACGTGCTTCGGTTCCGCGTCGGCGCAGAGCCCTTCGCGATCGCGAGCCTCACGCAGATCAAGTCGCTCATCGACGGCGGCGGAAGCGCCGCGGCTGCCTTGGGCCCCAAGACCCTGGTGACCTCGTCGATCGATGCCAGCGTGGACCGTGGTTCGAGCGTCGACCGCGGCGCGAGCCTGGACCAGGGCGAGAAGGAAGCCAAGATCGAGCAGGGGGTCGTCAAGCTCGTCGATCGACTGATCATCAATGCCGTCCAGGGCCGTGCGAGCGACATCCACATCGAACCGCGCAAGGAAAACGTGATCGTGCGCTACCGCGTCGACGGCGAGTGCGTGGTCATCGGTGACGTGCCCAAGAAGATGCAGGGATCGCTCCTGGCTCGCGTCAAGCTGATGGCCGGCGTGAACATCTCCGAGAAGCGGATCCCGCAGGACGGCCGCATCAAGATGGTCGTCGACGGCACCGCAATCGACTTCCGCGTGTCGAGCTGCCCGGCGGTGCACGGCGAGAGCATCGTGCTTCGTATCCTTCGGCCCGACAGCGCCAACACGGCGCTGACCTCGCTGGGACTCGAGTCCGACAGCCTCGATCAGTTCAACCGCATCATCCGTCGCCCCAACGGGATCTTCCTCGTCACGGGCCCGACCGGCTCCGGCAAGACGACCACGCTCTACGCCGCGTTGCAGACGCTCAACAAGCCCGGCGTGAAGATCATCACCGCCGAGGACCCCGTCGAGTACCAGTTCAAGGGGATCAACCAGTGCCAGGTGCGTGAGCACATCGGGCTCACGTTCAACGCCATCCTCAAGAGCATGCTCCGCCAGGCGCCCAACGTGATCCTGGTCGGCGAAATCCGTGACCGTGAGGTGGCTGACATCGCGATCCAGGCGGCCCTCACGGGTCACCTGGTGTTCAGCACGCTGCACACCAACGATGCTCCCAGTTCGGTGACTCGTCTCATCGACATGGGCGTGAAGCCCTTCCTGGTGGCGAGCTCGATCCAGGCGGTGCTCGGCCAGCGTCTGGTGCGCTGCCTGCACAGCTGCAAGGTGCACAATCCCAACCCCGATCCCAAGTTCATGAAGCTCGTGGGCCTGACGCAGGCCGACGCGGACTCGGGACAGATCATGGGCCCGGGCACCTGCACCGAGTGCATCGGCGGCTACCGCGGCCGCCGGGCGATCTTCGAGATGATGATGATGAACCAGGAGATCCGCGATCTGGCGTTCCAGCGCTCGGGGGTCTCGAAGATCCGCGCGGCAGCCATCCGAGGCGGCATGCGCACGCTCGTCGGCGACGGGCGTCTGAAGATCCTGAAGGGCATCACGACCCCGGAAGAAGTGGCGAAGCTCGCGCAGGTCGACAGCGTCGACGCGTGAGGCGGCCTCTGCGACAGATCACCTGAACCCACAGACGAAGGAGCAGACCAGTCATGTCAGGCGGCGACGAAATGACCAAGGGCGGCGGGCTCGGCAACACGAGCTCGATCCAGATCGACCGAATCCTCGACACCTGCATCCGACAGGGAGCGAGCGACATCCACTGCAGCATCGGCCGCCCGCCGACCCTGCGCCTGAACGGCCGCCTGCGCAACCTGGCGACCAAGGTGCTCGAACCCGATGACACCGTGGCGCTCATGAAGAGCATCACGCCTGAGAAGAACCAGCAGGAGCTGCAGGAGCAGGGGAGCACCGACTTTGGCTTCGCGTTCGGCGACCAGGCCCGCTTCCGCGTGAGCGTCTTCCGTCAGCGTGGGGCGCTCAGCCTCGTGCTGCGCCAGATCCCCAATCGCCTGCTCACCTTCGAGCAGATCGGCCTGCCGCCCTTGGTGCAGGACCTGCTGCGCCGCCCGCGTGGCCTGTTCATCATCACCGGGCCCACGGGGTCGGGCAAGACGACGTCGCTCGCCACGATGATCGACTACATCAACCAGAACCTCGAGCGGCACATCGTGACGATGGAAGACCCGATCGAGTACTACCACTGGCACAAGAAGTCCGTGGTGAACCAGCGTGAGGTCGGGCACGACACGCCGTCCTTCGCCGAGGGTCTACGACGCGTGCTTCGTCAGGACCCCGACTGCATCCTCGTCGGCGAAATGCGTGACCTCGAGACGATCGAGGCCGCCATCCGGGCGGCGGAGACGGGCCACTTGGTCTTCGCCACCC
>JASGCG010000292.1 GCA_030054235.1 Bacteroidia bacterium | reverse complement strand
GCAGCACGAAGTGGCTCAACAACCCCGATGCCGCAACGCCAACCTGCCCGAGCCCAGAAGGCCCGGGCGGCTTCTCGTGCGCTTCGGACGAAGACCAGTACTTCGGCCGCGCCCTCGGCAACGGCGGCGACTGGCTCGAGTTCGTGATCGTGCAGGATCATGCCGACATCCGTGGCTTCAAGGTGCAGTGGGCCGAGATCGGTGCCACCGACGCCGACGGGCAGAACGACTACTGGTACGGCAGCGTGAGCGTGCCGCAGGGCCAGATCACCTTCCGCAACGTGGCGCTGCTCGGTGACCTCCGTGCCGGCAGCATCCTGACCATCACGGAGAACCCCGCGAGCGCCGGCGGTCGCGATACCGACCTGACGTTCGATCCCTGCAACGGCGATTGGTGGATCAACATCTGCCTGAACGATGCTGCAGGCCTTGCCCTTGTGGAAGCCCTGGCCAACGTGGTCGACCCGACCAATCCCGGCTACGACGATCCGCTCGATGTGGGCAACGACAACTGGCGCTGCCGCATCATGACGCCGGATGACTCCCTCCACCAGCCGCTGATCGGCGAGAACGTCGCGGGCGGCTGGGGCGGCAGCGGCGTGAACAGCAAGGAAGCCTGCCGCTACGAAGGCCAGCCCACGGGCACCTTCAGCGTCTTCAACTTCAACGACGCCAACAGCAGCTCGTTCGGCCAGCCCAACGCGTGGACCAACGACCTGACTGCGTGCAAGGAGCGCCAGGACTTCACGGCGATCCGCGCATCGATCCTCGGCGAGCTCTGCGCCAGCTGCAGCGCGCTCGTGCTGAACGAATACAACGCCGTCGATGCACTCGGCTACCTCGGCGGCGGCACGGCCACCGGCGATGCGACCGGCGCGTTCTCGAGCGATGCGTTCTTCGGGCGCGTCGCCGGCAACGGCGGCGACTGGATGGAGCTCGTCGTCGTCACCGATCACCTCGACATGCGCGGCTGGCGGCTCGACTGGGAAGAAGTCGCCGATGCCCAGTTCGGCACGATCACGCTCAGCCAGGCCTCGTTCTGGTCCGATGTCCGCGCCGGAACGATCCTGACGTTCACCGAATTCACGACGGCGCAGGGGGGCCTCGACACCGACCTGTCCTTCAACGGCACCACCGATCGCTGGGTCAACGTCAACACCTTTGACGCGGCACTCGTGGCTGGCACGACCAGCAACAAGCCGGGCCACGTCAACGGCGACTTCGACACCAGCAATGATGATTGGCGCGTGTCGGTGCGCGACGCGTCCGGCGCGACCGTGCTGTTCCCGTCGGGCGAAGGGAGCATCTACTACTACCGTGGCGCTGTCGGCAGCACCGATGTCTGCCGCCTGCGCAGCGGCATCGCGCGCACCACGGCTGCCAACGCCGAGTTCGACGACGCGATCACCAGCACATTCGGCCGGCCGAACACCTGGGATGTCTGCGAGACCGGCTCGGTGGCCACCCAGGATCTCTCGAACCTGCCAATCGATGGCTGCGTCGCAGAAGCCCCGTCGACTCCGGGTGACACCAACGGCGATGGCGTCGTGAACGGCAAGGACCTCGGTCTCTTGCTGGCGATCTTCGGCACGGCTGAGCCGGCCGCGGACTTCGACGGCAACGGCCTGGTCGACGGCGGTGACCTTGGCGTGCTTCTGGCCAACTGGACCGGCTGAACCACGCCCCCGATCCGGTAGAGTGCGGGAAGCATGCCCGCACGCTCCCGCCCCGAACGGACCGCCTTCACCCTGATCGAGGTGCTGGTGGTGATCGGCATCATCGTCATCCTGATCGGCCTGATCCTGCCGGCGATCGGCTCGGTCCGCGCCACGGCGCGCGCCGGCGCCAGCCAGAGCAACATGAAGCAGTGGGGCGTCGGCACCATTGCCTACACAAGCCTGAACAAGGATCGGCTTCCGTGGGAGGGCCTGAAGGACCTGAGCCAGTTCGGGGTGAACCTGCGCACCAAGCAGTTCTGGGCGAATGCCGTGCCGCCGCTCGTCGATGGCCCGTCGTACCGCGAGGTGGTCAATGCGGCCAACACCAACCAGACCGGCGTGCCGACGCTCGAGAACAGCATCTTCGTCGATCCGGCCGCCACGCCGCAGGACGGTGCGCCGTGGCCCTTCCCGGATCCCACCGCACCCAACGGCGGGCAGTATTCGGCCTTCTACTTCAACTACGTCCCCAACTCGCAGCTGAACAACACGTTCCTCGGCCGCGACTTCAACGACGTCGAGTACGTGCAGGGGATCAGCGACCCGATCCGCATTGGCGAGGAGCTCGCGAAGAAGAGCGTGCGGCTCTCGCAGATCAAGGACTCATCGCGCACGATCCTCATGCTCGAGATGCGCGCCAACCAGGATGAGCTCCCGGTGAACGACGTCTACTACGACAAGGACCTCGCGCGCCATCGCTGCGACTGGAAGCGGTTTGCAGCTCGCCACTTCCAGGGCGGCCACATGCTCTTCGCCGACGGTCACGTCGGGCTCGTCGAGAACGCGAAGGCCACCACCAACGCGCAGGACTCGCGCGATCCCAACACGCCCAGCGGCGACTGGAACACGTCTGAACTCATCTGGGATCCGATGGGTCCCGCCACGGATGAGTGAGCGACGCCATGCCCACCTGGAAGCTCACGATCGTCGAAGGCCCCGCGGAACCATCGCGCGACTTCCCGCTTGACCTGCACCGCACGCTCGTGATCGGCCGCGCCGCCGAGGCCGACCTGCGGCTGTCGTCGAACAACGTCAGCCGGCGGCACGCCGCGCTCACGTGGGCGCCCGCCGGCGATGGCCACTCGGGCCACTGGCGCCTGCGCGATCTCGGCAGCACGGCGGGCACGATCGTGAACGGCGCGCTGCTGCAGCCGCATTCCGAAGTCCGCATCGAGCCCGAAGATCGCCTGGAGATCAAGCCCTACGTGCTGCAGGTCATGAGCGACCAGGAGACGCGCCTGGGCGCCCACGCCGCGCGCGTCGCCGACGATGATGCCGATGGACGCGTGCAGGCGGCGACGGTCGCGAAGCCCGA
>JASGCG010000291.1 GCA_030054235.1 Bacteroidia bacterium | reverse complement strand
CGCGCTCCTCCTGCGTCGCTCGGCGGGGCTGGCACCCGCCTCCGATGGTCGCACATCGTGCCGCCTTCGCGACTCCGCAGGCCGCGCAGCTCGGAACCGCTCGGTCGCTCCGGACGAGCGCGGCGCGGCAGCAATCACGCGTTCACGCCGCGCCGTGCGCACGCGCGTACCGGCCGAGCGCCATCAGCGGGAAATACAGGCGGTAGAGGTGGTAGCGCAGGTAGAAGACCTTCGGGAAGCCCGTGCCGGTGAACTCGGTCTCGCACCAGCTGCCCGCTGGATCACCATCGGGATTCGCCGCGGGATCGGCTGCCTGTTCCGGCGTGAGCTGCGTCCGCGCGAGCCATGCGATCGCACGCGCCAGGTCCGGATCGTCCGCACCGTAGATCTCCTGCAGGACCATCGCGCCCCAGGCGGTCTGGCTCGCCGTGCTCGGGCCGGTGCCCATGAGCGAAGGATCCTCGTACGTGTCCGCGCTCTCGCCGAAGCTGCCGTCGGGCTTCTGCACGGACTTCATCCAGGCACCGGCGCGACGGATCCACTCGGCCTCGCGCGGCTCGCCGCAACGGATCGGACCGATGACCGCCTGCCAGGTGCCGTAGATGTAGTTCACGCCCCATCGACCGAAGAAGCAACCTTGCGGCAACTGGTGCGACTGGATGTAGCGGATGGCTCGATCGATGGCCGCATCGCCGCAGCGCAGACCGTGCCACGACAGGCACTCGAGCACGCGCCCGGTGATGTCTGGGCAGGATGGATCCTGCATCGCATTGTGGTCGGCAAACGGCACGTACTCCATCCACTGGCGATGCTCGGTGCGGTCGAACGCAGCCCAGCCGCCGTCGTCGTTCTGCATCGCCAGGATCCACCGCACTCCACGATCGCCGGCACCGCTCGAACCGCGCCGAGCGCGATGCAGGGCCATGGCCACCATCGCCGTGTCATCGCAGTCGGGGTACCACGCGTTGGCGTACTCGAAGCACCAGCCGCCAGCGCCGGTCCCGGGCGCGCAGTTCGCGGCCCAATCCCCGACGTGGGTCACTTCCTGGGATTCCAGCCACCCGCACGCCTTGGCCACGCGAGGATCCCCGGCATCGAATCCCGCATCGGTCAGTGCGTAGAGGCCGATCCCCGTGTCCCAGACCGGGCTGAAGCATGGCTGCAATCGCGTACCGCGCGCATCGCGCAGGAAGAAGGCATCCAGGTCGCGCTCGGCGATCTGCACACGCGGATCGCTGCGCGGGATGCCCAGCGCCTTGAAAACGATCTGCAGATAGACCATCGGCGGAAAGATCGCGCCGACACCCTCTGTGCGCGCCGGGCCATCTTGGCTTGCGCGCCGCATGATCCAGTCGAAGGCATCACGAATCGCCGGGCGACGCGGCTTCGTTCCGATCAGGGAGCCCACGCCCTTCAAGCCAAGGTCGATCGCGCGGAAGAAGGCGCGCCACCCTGCAGGCACCTCGCGACGCATCGTGAGCCGGCGCAGCGCGCCCAGGTCGCGCGTGATGGGTTCCAGCGACAGCCGCACGCGTCGCGTGGGGCGGAGCGTGGCGACGATCGCAAGGGGCAGGATCATCGTGCGGCTCCACGCACTCACCTTCGAGAGGTGGAACGGGAACCACCGCGGCAGCCACACCACTTCAGGCGGGATCGCGGGCACAGCCATCCAGGGAATCAGTCCGAGTGCAGCGAGGTAGAAGTTCGTGAAGCTGTTGCAGGACTCCGCACCGCCTCGAGCGAGGATCATGGCCGCAGACCGCTGCATGTGTGGCGCGCGCTCGTCGTCACCCATGAGCCGCAGGCAGACCCATGCCTTGACGCATGAGCTGACATCGGCCGCGCTGCCCGGGTACTGGCCCCAGCCGCCATCGGCTCGCTGCTGCTCACGCAGCGACGTGGCGAGTTCCTGCATGACCTGCCAGCCATCTCGACCATCGGCCATGGGCTCGCGCTCCTGGCCGAGGATGAACTTCATCAGCATGTACTCGCTCTCGAGGATGCTGTCTCCCTCGAGTTCGGCGCACCAATGGCCATCGTGGCGCTGCAGCGAAAAGAGCGCGTCGGCGGCGCGCCGTGCGGCCTGCGCAGCCTCGCTGGCCGTGTGCGCCGGCGCGGGAGCCTGCGTCGCCGGAGCGGGGCGCTCGAGGGTCGCAACCGTCTGGTCCTGAAGCCTCGGATCCATGGGATTGGAAAGGTACTACAGCATCGCCCACGAAAAAGTCGCCGAAGAAGGGGCGGGAAACCCAGGGGCTCTCGGCCCGATCCGTAGGTTGTCAACGAGCGCTGGCATGATGTCATTTCTGACATATACTCCCGACGGCCCCCGACGCCCTCGCCCCCTGCGTTGGCTCAAGGGCCACCTGAAGACGCCGCCCCTCTCACCCGCCGCGCGGCGCGAGGCCGGCTTCCTGCTCCGCATGCTCCAGGAAGGATTCACCCTCGCCATGCCACACAGCCGACCACTGCCATCGCTCGGACCTCGCTGCCACGAACTCAGGATCCGTGACGCCGGCGGCTCGTGGCGCGTGATCTATCGGATCGACGACGATGCCATCGTCATCGCAGAGGTGTTCCGCAAGACGACCATGGCGATCCCCGCACATGTACTGCGGACCTGCCGGCAGCGGTTCGCGGATCTCGATGGAGGAGGTTCGTGATGCACCGGAAGAAAGCACGGCGCACGGCGCAACCGCAGTGGCACGACGGTTCGGTCCGCGAGTTCCTTGGCCTCTCCGACGAGGACCACATCATCGTTGAACTGCGCGTCCACCTCGCCAAGGCCCTGCTCGCTCGCCGCCACGCTGCAGGCATGACGCAGGCCGAGCTCTCGCGAGGCATCGGTTCCAGCCAGTCGCGCATTGCCAAGATGGAGGCGGCCGATCCGACGGTCTCGTTGGATCTCCTGATCCGGGGCCTGATCCACCTCGGCGCACCGCCTTCGGACTTCGCGGCCGCGTTCCGCCGTGCGATGCCGCCCGGACGGGGCTGAAGCAGCCCCGCCGATCTCAGCCCAGTTCCTTCAGCGAAACCGGGCGG
>JASGCG010000290.1 GCA_030054235.1 Bacteroidia bacterium | reverse complement strand
ATGACGCCAGCCCGCAGCGCGGCAACTGGGACCCCACGGTCGAGGCGCAGAACGCGAACAAGGCCGTCACGGATCCCACGATCGTCGGCTACATCGGCACGTTCAACAGCGGCGCGGCCAAGATCGCGATGCCCGAGCTGAACAAGGCCGGCCTCGTCATGATCAGCCCTGCCAACACCTACTCCGGCTTGACCAAGCCGGGCATGGGCGAGGCGAACGAGCCCACCATCTACCGGCCGAGCGGTTCGATCAACTACTTCCGCGTTGTGCCGACCGATGACCTGCAGGGCGCGGTGGCTGCCGAGCACGTGGCCGGCTCTGGCGCGAAGAAGGTCTTCATCCTGCATGACCGCGAGCTCTACGGCAAGGGCATCGCCGACGTCTTCCAGAAGCGTGCCAAGGAGCTCGGCGTCGAGGTGGCGGGGTTCGAAGGCATCGACACCAAGGCCAGCAACTACAAGTCGCTCTGCCAGAAGGTGAAGTTCTCCAAGGCCGACGCCGTCTTCTTCGGCGGCACCACCCAGAGCAACGGCGGCCAGGTGGCGAAGGACCTGCGTTCGGTGGGTTTCACCGGCATGCTCGTTGTGCCCGATGGCTGCTGCGAGGAAGCGTTCATCCAGGCGGCTGGTGCGTCCAACCTCGAGGGCAACACGTTTGTCACCTTCGGCGGACTTCCGCCGGCCGAACTCACCGGCCGTGGTGCAGAGTTCCGCGAGGGCTACCGCAAGATGTTCGGTACCGATCCCGAGGCCTATGCCGTCTACGGCTACGAGGCCGCGCGGGTCCTCCTCGATGCGATCAAGCGCGCGCCCACCAAGGATCGCGCCGCGATCCTCAAGGCTGTTTCGGCCACGAAGGATTTCGACGGTGCGCTCGGCACGTGGAGCTTCGACGCCAACGGCGACACGACCAACCGCGTCATGAGCATCAACAGCGTCAAGGACGGGAAGTTCGTCTTTGTGCGTCGCGCGGGTGACGCGCCCGCCGGGGGCGCCAAGCCCGAGTGACCCGCAACGCGAGGCGTGGCGCCGCGGGCGCCGGGTACGACGGTGCGCACGCGCGCCATGGAGCATGACCGCCACCGAGGCTGACCGATGGAATGGGTTGACTTCTTCCTGCAGCAACTCATCACCGGCCTGTCCAACGGCATGATCATCGCGCTGATCGCCATCGGGTACACGATGGTGTACGGCATCATCGAACTGATCAATTTCGCCCACGGCGACCTCTTCATGCTCGGCGCCTTCCTGGCGCTGACGGTGCTCGGTGCGCTGGGGCTCGGCGACTGGTCGGGGGCGTCGGCATGGGCAGCCGTCGTGATCATGCTGATCGCATCTGCCGGGTTCTGCGGCCTGCTGAACTGGGGTGTCGATCGACTGGCGTACAAGCCGCTGCGCAACGCGAGCAAGCTGTCGCTGCTCGTGAGTGCGATCGGCGCGAGCTTCATCCTGGTGAACCTGGGACTCTTCTGGGGCGGCCTGCCCATGGACGTCTTCGCAGGCGGCGTTGCAGCCGCGGCACCCAAGGACTTCCCGGCGCTCGTGCCCAACACGAACCTGCTCGGCGAGGAGTCGCTCGTGCAGTTCACGCCCAAGGATGTCCTGGTCTGGGCCGTCACCGTCCCGTTGATGATCGGGCTCACCTGGATCGTCACGCGGACCCGCCTGGGCAAGGCCATGCGTGCGACGGCGCAGAATCCGGTTGCGGCGCGCCTGATGGGCATCGATACCGATCGCGTGATCGGTGCCACGTTCCTCATCGGCGGCGCGCTCGGCGGCTTCGCGAGCGTGATCTACTCGCTCTACAACAACACGATCTCGTTCCAGATGGGCTACCGGGCGGGCATGGATGCCTTCACGGCGGCCGTGCTCGGCGGGATCGGCAGCATGCCCGGTGCCGTGACGGGAGCGCTCGTCATCGGCCTGGTGCGCTCGATGAGCGATGCCTACCTCGAGACGCGCTGGACCAACACGATTGTCTTCGGCATCCTGGTCCTGATCCTCATCTTCCGGCCCAGCGGCCTGCTCGGCTCGCGTGCTAAGGAGAAGGTCTGATGCGTCGCGTGCCCGTGCCGATCCTGGCGTACTTCGCCGTCATGGCGGCGCTGCCCCTCTTCATGGGGGCCAGTGGCCTTTTCTACGACGCGTTCCAGGCGATCTTCGTCTTCTCGCTCGTCGGTCTTGGCCTGAACGTGGTCACGGGCTTCACCGGCCTCCTCAATCTGGGAATGGCTGCGTTCATGGCGATCGGTGCGTACACCTTCGCCATCCTGACGAGCGACATCTATCCCTTCCAGATCGGTTTCTGGTGGGGGATCCTGGCGACCGTCGCGATCGGTGCGGTGGCCGGCTTCCTGCTCGGCGCGCCCACGCTGGGACTGAGCGGCGACTACCTCGCCATCGTCACCATGGGCTTCGGCGAGATCACGCTGGATGTCCTGAAGAACCTCGATGCGGTCACCAAGGGCACGCAGGGGATCAACCCGCTGCCGCGGCCCACGTTCGGCTCGTGGAGCCTGGACCTGCAGGAGGAGCGGGGCTGGTACTGGCTGCTGCTTGGCTTCGTGCTGCTGGCGGTCCTCGCGGTGCGGCGGCTCGAGCGCAGCCGATCCGGGCGTGCGTGGCTCTCGATCCGCGAGGATGCCCTGGCGAGCCAATGCATGGGGATCCCGCCCAAGCGGACCAAGATGATCGCCTTCGCCACTGGGAGCGCGCTGGCGGCCCTGGGTGGTGCGCTCTTCGCCGCCTTGCTCAGCTCGACCGGCGAGCCTGCCAGCTACGACTTCCAGGTCTCGATCCTCGCGCTGTGCATCGTGATCGTCGGCGGCATGGGCAGCGTGGCAGGCACGCTCGTGGGCGCCGTCGTGATGGTCGGCATGAACTCGCTGGTCTTGATCAAGCTCGCCGACTGGGCGGGTGCCGCCGGCGTGGGCAATGCATCGAACGTGCTGGCGAGCCCCAACAACTGGAAGTACCTGATCTTCGGCCTTGCGCTGATCCTGGTTGTGCGGCTGAAGCCCGACGGCTTGCTTCCGCCGCGGCTCG
>JASGCG010000289.1 GCA_030054235.1 Bacteroidia bacterium | reverse complement strand
CAGACGGTGGCCGAGGCCCACACCGCTGCCTCGGACATCCTCGCCGGCGGTGCGAAACTGCTCGTCGTCAAGGCGCAGGTCCACGCGGGCGGCCGCGGCAAGGCTGGCTTCGTGAAGGTGATGAAGAGCGCCGACGAGGCGCGCTCGGCCGCCGAGTTCATGCTCGGCAACCGCATGGTCAGCCCGCAGACCCCGCCGGAAGGCCTTGAGGTGAAGCGGCTGCTCGTCGCCGAGGCCGTCGACATCGCGAAGGAGTACTACCTCGCCATCACCCTCGACCGCGCCAAGCGTACGAACACGCTGATCGCCAGCGCCGAGGGTGGCGTGGAGATCGAGCACGTGGCGGAGACGCGACCCGAGGCGATCATCCGCCAGCCGCTCGACCCGGTCTCCGGGCTTGCCCCGTTCCAAGCTCGTGCGGTCGGCATGAAGCTCGGGCTCACGGGCAAGCCGCTCGCGCAGGCCGTCGACCTGATGATGCGCATGGCCGCGCTGCTCACCAAGACCGACGCCAGCATGGTCGAGGTGAACCCGCTCGTGCTCACCCCGCCTGACGCGGCGAACCCCGAAGGCCGCATCGTCGCGGTGGATGCGAAGTTCAACTTCGACGACAACGCGCTCTTCCGCCAGAAGGCGATCGCGGCGATGTTCGACCCCACCGAGGAGAACGCCGCGGAACTGCGCGCGCAGGAATTCGGGCTCTCCTACGTGGCGCTCGACGGCACGATCGGCTGCCTCGTGAACGGTGCGGGCCTTGCCATGAGCACGATGGACATCATCAAGCTCGAAGGTGGCGAGCCCGCGAACTTCCTCGATGTCGGCGGCAGCGCGACCGAGGAAGCGGTGAGCGAGGCGTTCCGCATCATCCTGAGCGACCACCGCGTGAAGGGCGTGCTGGTCAACATCTTCGGCGGCATCATGCAGTGCGACCGCATCGCGCGCGCGATCGTCGGTGCCGCGAAGTCAGTCGGCTTCAAGGTGCCGCTGGTCGTGCGCCTCGAAGGGACCAACGTGGCGGAAGCCCGCAAGATCCTCGATGCCGCGAAGGCCGAGCTCCCCACCATGCAGGCAGCAGGCGACCTGGGCGACGCGGCGCGCCGCATCGTCGCCGCCACCAAGGCCTGAGGCGCGTGCTCGCGCTCTGGGACATCGACGGCACGCTCCTGAAGAGCGAGCACGCAGGCATCCATGCGATGCTCGAGGCGTTGCATGAGCTCTACCCGAGCACGTCCTTCTCCTTCGACGGGGTCGAGGTCAGCGGCCGGCTCGACCCATTGATCTACCGCGAGCTTGCCGCTCGCCACGGCATCCCCGGCGACGACGCAGCCCACGCCACGTTCCGCGCCACCTACGCCGAGCGGCTTCGAACGCGCCTGGCTGCGCGCAACACCGTGCGCGCCCTCGCCGGCGTGAGCGAACTCGTGCGGGCGCTCCATGAGCACGCGCACTGGGAGCAAGGCCTGCTCACCGGCAACTACGAACCGACGGGGTTCCTCAAGGTGACCCACGCGGGGCTCGATCCCGCACACTTTCGCATCAACGCGTTCGCCGATCACGGTGCCACCCGGCGCGATCTGCCGCCTGTGGCGATCCGCCGCTATCAGGAAGCCACCGGACGTACCGTGCCGGCCGAGCGCGTGGTGATCATCGGCGACACCCCGCTCGATGTCGACTGCGCCCACCACAACGGTTGCCGATGCCTGGCCGTGGCGACCGGCATCCATCCGCCCGATGAACTGCGCGCAGCCGGTGCGGATCTCGTCGTGGACGACCTGTCGGATGTCGCGGGCATCCTGCGCTGGCTCGAAGCCTGAGCGACCGGCACCGATAGCCTCGCTGGGGATGTCGTATCGCGCGTGGTGCTCGGACTTCTACGTCAACATGAAGCTCGGCCTGAAGATGGACCTTCCGGCGGCGCGCGAGCCCGTGCTCGAACTCTTCGACCGGATCCGTCGGCAGGTGCCAAGCCTGAGCCGCCTGCGTCGCACCGACAGCGAGGTCGCGCTCGAGAGCCCCGAGGGTGAACCGAGCCTGATGTGGGTGGCGATGAAGGCGACGAGCCTGCGCGCGGGCTACGTCAATCCGCCCGACATGGCCGAGACGTACCGGCTGCACCGCTTCCTGCTGGAGACGGCGCCCTACTTCCTCTCGATCAGCCCGCTCGACATCGACTCGGTCGACCTGGTCTTCGGCTTCGATCTCGAGACCGAGCACGACCGCGACATCATCGTCTACAACGCGCTGTTCTCCGACAGCAGGCTGTCGGGCCTCTTCGATCCCGACCACGACCTGCCGATCGACGTGCAGCCGTTCATCGGCCTGGCGCTCACGCCCGAAGGCGACTGGCAGGCCTTCGTCGAGGTGAAGACCCGGCCCAAGGCGGCCGATGGCTCGAGTGCGCGGCACCTTCCTGAACCCATCAGCGTGATCCTCACGGTGCGCAAGGTCGGCCCGGTGGCCACGCTCGATGAACTGCCTGCCGTGCTTGCGTCGCTCGCCGGCCACGCGGAACGGCTGGCCGAGTCACGCGTGATCCCGCACGTGATCACGCCGCTGCGCGACGAGATCCTGAGCCACTGAAGGCATCACGGACCGCCGCACGGCCGGCGATCCGCCGGAAAGGTCCGCCCCAATGACACGCGGCGCCCTGGATCAGGCGCCGCGCGACGAAGTCAGGGTTGTGCAGACGTCACTTGACCGTGACGAACTTCGACACCGACTTGATGTCGGGCACGATCTGCGGGGTCACGAAGAGGCTGAACGAGGCTCCCTTCGAGAGGTTCACGACCTTGGTCGCCTTCATGCGGGCGGTCCAGATGCGGCCACCGCGCTGCTGGGTCACGTTGTCGCGGCCACGGGCGGTGGCGATGCGGGTCAGGACGCGCTGCACCGACGGCTGCATGCGCATCAGCCGCTGCAGGGTCTTGCGGTACTTGGGTTCCGCGGGGACCTGGTTCAGGGTGATGGTGACGGTGCTGCCGGGGGTGATGGTCATGAGTCGCTCCGAATGTCGAGTCGGGGAGTGTAGTGGCTTTCGCGCGAATCAGCAAGGGATGGCATGCTTGGACGGC
>JASGCG010000288.1 GCA_030054235.1 Bacteroidia bacterium | reverse complement strand
CGGCGCCCTCTTCATGCACTGCCTCCCGGCTCATCGGGGCGAGGAGGTCACCGACGAGGTGATCGACTCCTCCGCATCGGTAGTCTTCGACCAGGCCGAGAATCGCATGCACACACAGAACGCAGTCCTGCTTGCACTGCTCCGACCCGACATCGTGACCTTCTCACCCGGCGGCGAGCCCGTCGTCTCGCGTGACTGAGCGCCCGACTTCATCCCTGCCCCATTTCCAGGAACAAACCATGCCCACCTCACCCACCAAGATCGCCGTCGCCTACTCCGGTGGCCTCGACACCAGCTGCATCATTCCCTGGCTCCGTGAGCACTACGACGCCGACGTCGTCGCCGTGGTGGCCGATGTCGGCCAGGGTGACCGCGAACTCGATGGCATCGAGCAGAAGGCACGCTCGACGGGTGCGTGCGAGTGCGTGGTCATGGACCTCAAGCAGGAGTTCCTCGAGGAGTTCGCCTTCCCCATGGCCATCATGGGCTCGGTCTATGAAGGCCGTTACCTCATGGGCACGAGCATCGCCCGTCCGTGCATTGCGCGCGCTCAGGTCACCGCGGCGCTGCAGACTGGTTGCGATGCGCTCGCCCACGGCTGCACCGGCAAGGGCAACGACCAGGTCCGCTTCGAGAGCACCTATGCGGCGCTGGCCCCGCAGCTGGCGGTGATCGCGCCCTGGCGCCTGCCGACCTGGAACCTGCGTTCGCGCGAGGCCATGCTCGACTACCTCGCCGTGCGCAACATCCCCTGCGCCGCGAGCAAGGAAAAGCTGTACTCGCGCGATGCGAACCTCTGGCACATCTCGCACGAGGGCGGCGATCTCGAGGACCCGTGGAAGGCCCCGCCGGAAGATGTGTGGATGCTCACGACGAGCCCCGCGCAAGCCCCCGACCAGCACCAGGACGTGACGATCTCGTTCAAGGGCGGCTTCCCCACCGCAGTCGACGGCCGCACCATGGACAGCGTGAGCATCATGAACACGCTCAACGCGATCGCGGGCCGCCACGGCGTCGGTCGCATCGACCTCGTCGAGAACCGGCTCGTCGGCATGAAGAGCCGCGGCGCCTACGAAACCCCCGGCGGCACGATCCTCATGGAAGCGCTCCGCGGCCTCGAGCAGCTTGTGCTCGACCGCGACACGCTGCACTGGAAGCAGCGCCTGGCGCTCGAGTTCGGCGACCACGTCTACAACGGAACGTGGTTCACGCCTGTGCGTGCAGCGATGTGGGCCGCCGCGCAGTCCATCGCGCAGGTCATGGATGGCGACGTCGTCGTGCGCTGCTACAAGGGCACGTCCGCGGCGGTCCGCCGTCGCAGCCCCAACAGCCTCTTCAGCCAGAACTTCGCGACCTTCGGCCAGGACGAGGTCTACGACCACAAGGATGCCGATGGCTTCATCCGGCTCTTCAGCCTGCCGTCGCGCATCCGCGCCCTGAAGCAGAACATCGCCACGCAGGATCTGGCCCGATGACGGCGCTCTGGGCTGGCCGCGCCAGCGGCGAGGTGGATCCCCTCTTCAAGCGCTTCAACGACAGCCTGCCGTTCGATCGCCGGCTCGTGCGCCAGGACATCGAGGGCAGCATTGCGTGGGCCCGTGCACTCAAGCACGCCGGCGTGCTCGACGCGACCGAGCTCACGCGCGTGACCGAGGGCCTCGAAGCCGTCCTCGAGCTCGTGGAGTCCGATCCCTCGTCGATAGAATCCGCGCAGGACGAGGATGTGCACTCGTTCGTCGAGCGCGAGCTCGTCGCCCGCATCGGTGATTTGGGCAAGAAGCTCCACACCGGGCGCAGCCGCAACGACCAGGTCGCGACCGACCTGCGCCTGTGGACCCTCGCCCAGATCGAGCAGCGGCGCATCGAGATCGACGGCGCCATCGATGCCCTGCTGCGGCTGGCCGAGCGCGAGAAGGACACGGTCTTCCCGGGCTACACGCACCTGCAGCGTGCGCAGCCGCTGCTCTTCGCGCACTGGTGCCTGGCCTACGTCGAGAAGCTCTCGCGCGACAGCGATCGCCTTGCCGATGCGGCGCGCCGCACGGCCGTCTGCCCGCTCGGTTCGGGAGCGCTTGCCGGTACCACGTACCCGATCGATCGCGTGCGTCTGGCCGAGAGCCTCGGTTTCCATGCCGCCAGCGCGAACAGCCTTGATGCGGTGAGCGACCGCGACTTCGTCGTCGAAACGATCGCCGCGTCCACCCTTTGCGCGGTGCATCTCTCGCGCTTCGCCGAGGACGTGATCTTCTACGCCAGCGCCGAGGCCGGCTTCGTCGAGCTCAGCGATGCCGTCACGAGCGGCAGCAGCCTGATGCCGCAGAAGAAGAACCCCGATGCGCTCGAACTGATCCGTGGCAAGACCGGCCGCCAGATCGGCAACCTCGTCACGATCCTCACGGTCCTCAAGGGCCTCCCGCTGGCCTACAACAAGGACCAGCAGGAAGACAAGGAGCCGCTGTTCGACTGCATGGAGCACCTCTCCATGTGCCTGCGCATGGCCGCCATCGTGCTCGATGGCATGACGATCAACCGCGAGCGCTGCCGCGCGGCCGCGCTCGGCGGCTACTCGAACGCCACGGAACTCGCCGACTACCTGGTGGCCAAGGGCCTGCCCTTCCGCGATGCCCACCACGTCGCCGGCCGGCTCGTGCGCGAAGCGATCATCGAGCAGAAGCCGCTCGAGGGCCTGAGCGTTGAACAGATGTCGAGTGTGGACTCGCGCATCGGTTCCGACGTCTACACGGCACTCACGGTCGACAGTGCGCTCCGCAAGCGTGATGTGCCAGGCGGCACGGCGCCCGGTCGCGTCGCTGAACTCCTCGGCGCACGCAAGGCGCGGCTCGGCCATCGTCGCGTCCGCACGCCTATGGGTGGCGTCACGATCCGCAAGGCTCGCATGGCCGATCTCGACGGCATCGTCTCGCTCGTCGAGCACTGGGCCCGCGAAGGCGAGAACCTGCCACGCTCCCGCGACGAGATCATGGAGTGCGTGCAGGAGTTCGCCGTCGCCCAGCTGGCCGACGGCTCGACGGACAAGGTCGTCGGCTGCGGCTCGCTCTGGGTGTACACGCCGCAGTTGGC
>JASGCG010000287.1 GCA_030054235.1 Bacteroidia bacterium | reverse complement strand
GGTGAGGCAAAGCCCCACGGCCCGCCCGCGCTGCACTGCAGGTCGAAGCTGGCAATCTCTGACGTCAGCACGCGAACGAAGATGCGGTCGCTCGCGTCAATGCCGACCTCCCACGTGGCAGGCACGCCACCGCCCGACACCCAGTCGGCGTTGAGTGCCTCGCTCATCGACTGCCCGAGCTGCGAGCCGTAGCCGTTGAGGAAGCTCACGAGGTCGGGATAGCGCCCGCCGTCGTAGAGGTTCGCCGTGCTGGGCAGCGTGACGAGCGTCGCGCCACGCTGAAACAGCGTCTCGGTAGCGAACTCGTAGACGTCGCACCGTGCGAGCAGCGCCGGGATGCTGCGCGAAGAGAAGGCCGAGCCGGGCACCACGATAATCGCAGGCATCACGCCACCGCCAGTCTAGACGTCGAGAGACTACCACTGCGGGCCTCGCGCTGCGACTGCCGCACGAGCACGTTGCTGACCTCGTCCACACCGAGGACGACCGTGACCTGCATCGGCTGCGCGCCACCGCCGCCCGCGCTGAATGAGGACACGCGGTCTTGGGCACCACCTGCCGAGCCTGCCGCCGACTGCGACGACTGCCCCGGCCCGTAGGTCGATGCGCCCAGCGCACGCGCCGTCACGCCGAGCAGGAGGCCGGTGCCAGCCATGGCCGCAGCGCCTGCGAACAATCCGGCCGGATTGAGGGCGCCAAGTGCGACAGGGGCAAGCGTTGCAGCGATGCCGAGCGCCGTCAGGAACACGGAATAGCCGAACGCCTGCGCGCTCAAGCCTGCCGCCACTTGGCCGGCCAGCTTTTTGAACGAACCTGCAGCCTTGTCGCCGTCGATGACCAGCGACGCGAGCGCCTGCCCTGCCGCTTGGCTGAACGACTGCAGCGCGCCGACGCCTAGCGACTCAAGGTTCATGGCCGACTCGGACAGGCTCTTGAGGCTTTCCTCAAGCGGGGAGATCGTCTTGACCGCCGGTGCGCCGGGGCCAATGACGTCGCCCAGCGCCTGCATCAGCGTCGGACCCTGCGTCGGGAGTCCTTCGGCCAGGGCAAGCGGGGTCGATGCAAGCTCACGCGCACGCGCCGCCTTTTCCTCAGCGAGCACCAGCCCTGCGACGCGGTCGCGCTCCTGCTGCTGCAGCGTTGCAATCTCGGCCAGCATCGCGCGCCGCTTCTCGGCCGCTGCATTGTTGGACTCGATTGCCTTGGTGTTCTCGACCGTGGCCTTGGTGGCCTGCTTCTGCGTTTCGGCTTGGATGCCCAGCGCCTCGTTCGTCTTTCGCGTGACGAGGTCGATGGCGTTCTGTCGGTTCGTGGCCTCGGTGCGAAAGGTCTTCTCAAGGCCGATGGCGCGCTCAAGCTCTGCCCGCGCAACCTCGCGCTCCTGCCTGAGCTTGTCGCCTTCTTCTCGGCTGCGAATCGCACCGACCTGCCGCGTTAGCTCATCGGTCGTGCTGGCGATAACGCGACGCGCCTCGGTTTGGATGCCGATGGCCTCGGTCAGTCCCGCCTGCAGGTCGGCAAGCTCCTTGCGAAGTCCACCGAGCTGCACGCCCGCACGCTCGACGATTGCCCGCTGTTGCTCGGGTGCACCAACGCCACCGGGTCGAGCAAGCGCCGCATAGAACTTGGTGACGTCCTCCGAGCTGCTTACAGCCTGCGCGCCGATGGCCCTGATGCCCGCCGCGATCTCCTCGGCCGAACGGGCGAAGATGCCCGCAGCCTTGGCCGACTCCAAGAGCACGGGCCCGAAGTCGATGATTTGCTGGATGACCATGCCCAGCGGTCCAGCAAGGCCGACACCGAGCGCGATGCTGGCGATGTCGAGCGCGCCGTTGAACACGCGCATCGGCTTCTCGACGGCATCGACTGCATCGTCCAGCTTCTTGACGCCCCGCTCAAAGCCAGCGAAGAGGCCACCAGCCTGCTCTGCCTTCTTGCCTGTGGCGTCTGCAGCTTGCTCGACCTTCTGCAGCTTGGCCGCAGCCTCTTCGGCCCCGGCAATCTTCACGTCGATGTTGAGCTGAGTGACTGACACGGTTACCTCTTTCTGCGGGCCACCTCGAGCTCAGCGTTCTCCGCTTCCCTCAATGCCCGCGTCAGATGCAGGACACCTTCGACCACTGCCGCCGATGCGTCAGGTAGGACGACCTCGAGCGGGATACCTGCGCGCCCGGCCTCTAGGCCGTCGATGACGCAGTGAACCCAGAGTTGCCGTGACTCGTGCTCGGGGCACGTGACGCTCCATCGCTCGCGGTCGTACATGTCGACCGCCAGCCACGTCACACCGTCCCGCTGCTCTCGACTGGCCCACTCGTCACCGAGCCCGCCGCAGTCGCCGTCTGCACATGCGCCGCACTCGTAGCGTCGGGCGTTGAGGCGAGCACAGGCCCCGGCCCACGCGAGCCAGTCGAGGACGGCGCGGGCGCTTTTCCCAGCGTGCTCACCGCCTCGACGTGCGCCGCGATGCCCACGATGACGCTCTCAGCGTCGGGCAGGAGCGACCACAGCTGCTCGACTGGGTACCCGTCAGGCCCACGCACGAGCTGCGGGAGGTCGCTCAAGCTGACGCAGCACGCGCGCACAATGGCCTCATGTCGACGCAGCACGCGCTCGGCCGACACGAACGCAGCCGCGCCACGGCTGATGTGCGCCTGCGCCTCGGCCACGCACACCGCGCGCCTGTCCATCGGTAGCGCCTCGACCCACGTGGCATCGTCGGGGATGACGAGGCACGCAGGGTCACGCGTCTCGATGTACCGCCGCAGCGTCTCGACCTCGTTGGCCGCTTGGATGCTCGGGTCGCAGATGAGGACGAAGCGCGCCGCGACGGCGGTATTGGTCAGGACGACGAGGCCCATCAGGAGCAGAAGGCCAGCAGGAAGTAGGCCCCATTCGCCGCAGTCGGCGTGCCCGACGTGCCCGTGAACGGGCTCGACGCCGCTTGGATGGTGCAGGTGCTGAAGCTGCGCTCGTCCTCGATGGTGTCACCGGGCAGCTCGGACACGAACCCGGCCGGGATGATGAGGCACGCACCCGCGAGCTCGCCGCCCTCGATGGGGAACACCCACGTGTTCGTCTCGCCCAGGCGAATCATG
>JASGCG010000286.1 GCA_030054235.1 Bacteroidia bacterium | reverse complement strand
CTCGCGACCCGGAAGTGCGTGCCCGACTCGATCGCCTTGACGAGCGCGTCGGTGAGCTCCGGCGCGACCTTGCGGTCGAAGGTGGCGTTCTTCGCCACGGGCACCGCCACCGTGCGCAGGCTCTTGTCATAGCGCTGGCCGGATTCGTACTTGGGCGCGCCGTCGCAGGCGACCAGGCAACTCACGAGGCACAGCAGCAGTGCCGCAGGATGCTTCATGGCGCAACGTCCTTCGCGGGATCAACGGTCACGGCCGGGCTCGCCTCGACCGGCGCGGCCGTCGCGTCGCTGCCCGAAGGCGCGGCGAGCGGCTTGGGTTCAAGGGCGGCACGCATGGCGGTGCGGAGCGCCGCGTAATCCGGCGCGCCGGCCTTCGCATGCTCCGGCAGCTTCGAAGCCAGTTCCGGTGCGACGTCGAGGGCATCGAGCGTCGACACGCTGCGGGGGAATCGCGTGACGAGACGACGAATGAAGCGCTCGGCGCCCACCAGGTCGCCCTGGTCGATGTACCAGCGGGCCTCGGCAAGCAGCTTGCGGGCCTCGCTCTCGTCGATGCGCACCAGCAGGGCCTCGGCGCCGATGCGGTTGGCGAGCATGGGGTCACGGACCTGAAGTTCACGCAGGCGGATCTGTGCCTCGACGAGGCCCTTTGCGCTGTGTTCCGGCCCACGGAACGATGCGCAGTACGAGTAGATCAGGCGCAGCCGCGCCTTGTCGACCTGCGGGCTGCGCGGGTAGTTCTGCACAAAGAGGTCGTAGGCCTCGGCGGCCATGTCGAGCTGGCGCGTGTCAAAGTAGTGGTCGGCCAGTCGCATGCCCGCCTGTTCAGCAAGCTGGCTGCCCGGCAGGCGCTCCTGGATGCGGATGAGCATCTCGACCGCTTCGTCGGTCGCGTCGACGATGCGCACCGTGCCGAAGAACCGACGCTTGAGGCCGTCGGCATACGCGCACGCGATCGTGTACTCGCGCTGCAGCGCAAGCACGAAGACATCGCTCGACGGGTAGCGGCGGGCGACTTCTTCGTAGTCGAAGAGGGCGTCGTACTCGTTGCCGCCCTTCCACAGGGCATCGCCGCGGGCGAGGAGGCACCGCGCGCGCAGTCCATTGGCCGGGAACGACTCGAGCCAGGCGTTGGCGAGCTTCTGAGCGCGCGCGTACTCGCCGCGGGCGAGCGTCTCGCGCACGATCTGCAGGCGGCCTTCGGGACTGCCCGGGGCCACGCCGGCGGGAGCGACCCATTGATCGTTGTCGTCAAGGACCTGCGTCTGCCCGAGGCAGGGGACCGCAAGGGCGATGGGGGCGAGAAGCGCCACGATGCGCAGCATGGATGGATCGTAGGGGTTCTCGGCCCACACCGCCAACGAAGGCGCGGGTCGCCGCGAGGATCGCTGCGCGCCGGATGGGCGTCGCCCCTTCATCCGGCGCTCACACGCTCGGTCTATCGTGCCCGGGTGCGCAGGGTCCTCGTGATCTTCAACCCGATCTCAGGTGGCGGGAAGGCCGCAGCTGCCAGCGTGGGCGTCGAGCGCTCGCTTGAATCGGCGGGGTTCGAGGTTCGCCGCTTGGCGACCGAGCCGGGGCCGAGCGAGCAGTGGCTCGACGAGCCGTTGGCGGGTCGCGACGCGCTGGTCGTGATGGGTGGGGACGGGGCCGTTCGCACGGCCGCCATGAGTGCCGCCCGCGTGGGAGTGCCCTTGTGCAACCTGCCCTTCGGCACGGAGAACCTGTTCGCGCGGCACTTCGGCATGAGCCGTGATCTGCCGGCCTTGATCGACCGACTGCGCGGTGGGCGCGTTCGCCACGTGGATCTGGGCTTGGTCAACGGCGAGCCGTTCCTGGCGATGTGCGGTATCGGGCTCGATGCCGAGGTCGTGCATGATCTCGCAGGCGCGCGAACCGGCGCGATCTCCAAGCTCACCTACGCGAGGCCGATCCTTCGGCAGGTCGTCGCGTGGCGCGCTCCGCGACTTCGTGTGGAGCTTGATGGTTCGCCGTGGGCGCTGCCGGGCCCGGGATTCCTCGTTGTCGGCAACTCGCGCCGCTACGCCGCGCACATCGATCCGGCGTCCATGGCGATCGATGATGACGGGCTTCTTGATGCGTGCTTCTTCCCGTGCGCGACGGCGATCGGTGCATCGATCTGGGTGATCCGGTGCTGGCTCAGGCAACAATTTCGCGCCCGGCGGTTCATGCATTGGCGGGCGCAGTCGATCGTCGCCAGGGGTGCTGATGATCCGGTGCGCTACCAGATGGACGGCGACCGGCCGCGAGCACCACACGATGCTGTGGTCGTGCGGATGGAGGTGCGCCGGCAGGCGGTGCCGATCCTCCTCAAGTCCGAGAAATGAAATTGGCACAAAGGTCGGTTGGTGGCCTTGCACCGTCCGGAAACCATCTGCTATGTTCCCATCGCCTTGAGGAGCCATGGATGGCACCGAAGAGGCCGACGCGGCACGGATGTCTCGTCGTGAACCTGGTCTGGGCCGAATGGCCCCTTGGTCAAGGAGCGACCACGCATGTCCAGAGCGAATGCTCGTGCATTGAAGGAATCAACTGTCAAGGGCGTGGCCCGAGGCAGTGGTGTGCCACCGAAGCGCAGCGGTCGGACCGCTACCAGCGCGCTGCGGCTGAGATCCGCCAAGGAACTCGCCGATCACGAGACCGAAGACCTTGTCGAACTGACCGAGCAGGTGGTCGATGCGCCAGCGCAGGTGTCGCCGATCGACGCGACCTGGCAGGCGTTCAAGACGCTGCAGGCCAGTGGCGATAACCCGGTGGAGCTCGAGCGGCTGCGCAACGTGCTCATCGAGAACTACCTCCACATCGTCAAGTTCAACGCCGAGCGGCTTCGCATGAAGTTGCCGAGCGAGGTGGACGTCGACGATCTGAACTCCGCGGGCCTCTTCGGCCTGATGGATGCGATCAAGAGCTTTGAGCCCAGCCGCGGCGTGAAGTTCGAGACCTTCTGCGCCCAGCGTGTGAAGGGTGCGATCTACGACGAGTTGCGCAGCATGGACTGGGTGCCGCGTCTGGTGCGCAGCCGCACGGCGAAGCTCGAGCGCATCCGCAAGGACCTGCAGGGTCGCCTCGGTCGCAAGCCGACCGACGAGGAAGTGCTCG
>JASGCG010000285.1 GCA_030054235.1 Bacteroidia bacterium | reverse complement strand
GCGTGCGCAGCGCGCCGGTGCTTCCAAAGCCGCTGCCCTTGGGCGACGCGCCGCCGGGCATCGACCCTGCGTGGTTCGATCTGCTCGCGGATCGCATGCGTGCGCCGGATGCCTCCAGGGTCGCGGTTCGATTGCCACCCGGCGTCGATCCCGTGGTGCTGCTGGCTGCGGTCACGGCCAAGCTCGAGCCGAGGCGACGCTGGGCCGTGCAGTGGTCGACCGCAGCGTCCTTCCATGCCGGGCGTGGGTTGCCCTCCATCGTGATCGCCCCTGCGCATGACACGCAAGCGCTCGATCTCTCGCAGCGGGCGCCGCGTCCACGGGCTGCGGCCTCGGCACATCAGTCGGCTGTGGAGAGCACGGCTGCGCGGCCTCGATCAGGGGAGCAGCCCGCGGAGCCTGCACCGTCCGCGCTGTCCCTTGAAGCCTCGACTTCCACGACGCTCACGAGCCACACCCGGCGGACCGAGCGCGCGTCGCCCGAGCCCGTGGCGTCGATGTCGGTCAAGCCGTGGCTTCCCGTCGTGCTGTTCGTCGTCGCGGGCTTGATCATGCTCGTGGCGCTGGGGCTCTTGCTATGGTGACCATGACCACTCGATCGGGGAGCAACGCATGAGCCTGACACCGACCATCAGGGAAGTTCACCAGGCGCTCGACGCCTTGCCAACGCATGATGGGGACGACTTGCAGCGCATGCAGGTCGCCGCCACGGTCCGCAGCTTCGCGGTGGCCCTGCGCCAATCGATCGGTCGGGCCCTCGACTTCGCCGACGAGGGGCTCCTGAGCGAGGCGCATGGCGTCATCGCCGACTTCCCTGATTTGCTGAAGCAATCGATCGCCTGGAACGGCGTGCTTGGCCGTCAGGATGGCGTGGGTTCGTTCGCGCGTGCTTCGTGCGATGGCGTGCGCGCCGGCACCGAGGCAGAGCACGACCGCATCGAGCAGGTCATGCTGGCCTACGGCGAGCGGGAACCGATGCTGCGCGGCTACCGTCGAGCGTGCATGGAGGGCGAGGGCCCCGCGGCCATGCGGCAGCGGCTGCGTGCGCTCATGGTGGCGGAAGGTGGTTCGGGGGCGTGGGCAGCGCAACTCGCCACGGTTGAGCGTGAATGGATCGACGACGTCCGTCGGCGCATGCAGTCAGGGATCGACGACGGGGAGTTGATTGCCTTCGCCGATGAGGTCCGTCGCGGTGGATGGGCGGCCCGGGTCGACCCGGAGTTTGCCAAGCTCGTCGAGTCGCGCGCGCAGCCGTTGCGTGCCAAGGTGGCGCAGGCTCGGTTCGTCGCGCTGGGCGATGGACTCCGCGCTGCACAGGCGGCCAACGATCTTGCCGAGGTGGATCGACTCGAGCGCGAGTGGGCCGAGCTGCAGCGTTCGTCCGGCGTCATGCCGACCGACGAGGTCGCCGCGTCCGTCGCGCCGGTTTTCGTTTGGTCGGCCGACACCACGGTCCGCCGCGAGCGCGAAGCGCAGCACGCGCGCGCGATCGATGAACTGGACCTGCTGCTGCTGGACCAAGCCAACGCCCAGTCCGTGCTCACGGCATGGGCGCGGATCCGTGACTCGGCGATGCCGGTGCCCGAGGGGCTCGAACTGCGTGCACTGCGCTTCATCCAGCTGCACGAAGAGCGCGAGGCACGGCGGCACCGCACGCAACTGATCGGGGGCGTCGCTGCCATGCTCGTCCTGGGCGGCGTGCTCG
This sequence comes from Bacteroidia bacterium, assembly GCA_030054235.1. GTDB lineage: Bacteria > Planctomycetota > Phycisphaerae > Phycisphaerales > SM1A02 > SYIB01. The sequence goes on along the minus strand of JASGCG010000285.1, from coordinate 1,455 downwards.
CCGTGGCCGTGGTGGCCTACCAGAAGAGCACCGAACGCAAGGCTGCGCTCGATGCCGTGACGGCCGCGATCGATGCCAACGATGGCGAGCGTGCCGTTTCGCTCGCACGGGGAATCGAGAAGGCCCATGCCGGCGACCTGAATGCCGCGGAGCGGGGCGCCTTGGATGCCGCGGTCGCGCTCCGCGATCGGTTGGTGGCGCTCGAACAGCGCACGGATCGTGAGTTGGCCGCCGTGGATGAAGCCATCGCGGCGCAAGCACCCTTGCCACGCGTGGCGCTCCTCGAGACGTCGTTGCGCGGGCTCTTGGCCGAGGCTGGCCTGTCGGATGCGTCCAAGGCCAGGATCGAGCTCGCGCTCGGTCGCTGCACGGCGCGTCGCGATGAGATCGCTGCAGGCCACGACGCCATCGCCCGCGCGGCGATGGCCGATGCCGATCAAGTGCTGCGTGCCTGGCCGCCGCCGACGCAGTGGTCCGCGCGGGAGCGCGTTGATGCGGAACGATGGCAGCGCTACAAGTCGGCACTCGAGAAGCTCGGGCCTGCGCTGGCGGCCGCGAAGTCGCAGGTCAGCGAGACCGAGCGGGCGAGCAAGCGGCTCGAGCCGGATCTGGCTGCCGTGAAGGACCGCCTGGACGAGGCGACCGAGCGCATGGCGGCGCTGGACGCGGCGCTGCGCCAGATCGCGCCGAACGAGTTGGCGCGCGAGATCACGAGCGAACAGCAGTTCATCGACCGCATCAAGTCCATGCTCAAGGGGCAGACCGGCGTGGTGCTCGGCGATCTCGGGCTTCGGACCGCCTTCGAGGAAACGGACCAGACCGATGACGCGATGCTCGCCCTTGCCGAATGGCGCGAGACGCTGCGGCCGAGCCTGCTGGCGCATCTTGGGCCGGAGTTCGAGGTCGCCGAGGATCCTGCGGTCGCGCAGAAGGCGCTGATCGAGATCGAGGCCCACCTGCGCAAGTTCCCCGAGTCGCCGCTGCGCATCGGGCTCGAAGCGCTCCGCGATCGCCAGGATCCTGCGAAGCGACAACTCGTCACGACGGTCGAGGATGTGGTTGCTGCACTCGAGCGCGATGGCTACGCAGGCTTGCAGGTCATCAACCTTCGCCAGCAGGGCCGCTTCTTCTATCGTCGTGCTTCCGTGGACGGCGGGCCCACGAAGGGTGCGCTCGAGGTCGCCGCCGATCTGATCGAGGCCCCTGACAAGCTGGGCACGGCCACCTCGATCAAGGCGGATCAAGTGCGCGGCGAGGCGGTGGCGTCGCCGGTTTCGATCGTGTGGGCGGACGGGATCTCTCGGCTCCGTGGGGCACGCAGTTCGACGGTCGTGCCGGCGATCTCGCGCATGCTGATCGAACTGGCCGAGCTCAAGCCGAACGCACCAGGGCAGGATGCACTGATGCAGCTCGCCGTCCTCGTCAACCTCACCGAGATCGCGATCGATGGGCTCG
>JASGCG010000284.1 GCA_030054235.1 Bacteroidia bacterium | reverse complement strand
CGAGAGGTTCGACTGCTTGAACCAGGCGATCGTCTGGCCGGCGAAGAACGCGAGCACCAGATATGTGCCCATGCCCGACATCGAGTCACCCATGCGCCTGGCCACGCAGCGGTCGCTCCTGATCTCGCCGCTCACGAGCCCGAACGCCACGCCTGGCACGAGGAAGAGCAGCATGATCATCGGGACCAGCGCCTCGCTCCACGTCGGCACCGGTCGCCCCGTCGAGTGATGCGGCACTTCACCCGTCAGCGGACCACCGGGCACGATGGCCATGGCCAAGAGCACCCCGCCCACGACGAGGAACGAGACCAGCGCCATGATGAGCCCACGCACTTCGCCAGGCTGCATCACCAGACCGCCGGCATCAAGCCCGCCCTGCTGCACCTGGCGATCGATCGCCGCTCGGTCGAAGCGCGGCGCGACGATCCGCTCCGTCACCCACCAGCCGATGCCAGTGAGCAGGAACGTCGACGCGATCATGAACAGGTAGTTGCAGGTCGGCAGGACGCGGGCCGTGGGATCGAGCGAGCGCGCCGCCGACTCCGTCAGTCCGGACAGCAAGGGATCGAGGCTCGTGACCATGAGGTTGGCACTGAAGCCACCGGCCACGCCGAAGGTCGCAGCCGCGATCCCCACCAGCGGCGATCGGCCCGTGAGCGCGAACACCCCGGCCGCGAGCGGCGGCAGCACCACGTAGCCCGCATCGCTCGCGGCACTCGAATTGACGCCGATGAAGACGACCACCGGCGAGAGCGCCCAGGCTGGCGTGACCCGCACCAGGAGCTTGAGCAGCGCCGGGAAGAGGCCCGTGCGCTCGGCCACGCCGATCCCGAGCATGGCGACGAGCACGATGGCCAGCGGCGGGAAGTCGAGGAAGTTCCTGAGCGCGCTGGTCAGGATCCACTTGATGCCCTCGGCATCGACCAGATTGCGCACGGTGGCCGAGGCACCCGGGGTACGCGGGTCCGCGACGGACCACTCCATGCGCGCGCCGATGAAGCTGAGCGCCAGGACGACCACGCCGAGCATGACAAAGAGCGTGGCAGGATCCGGCAGCCGGTTGCCCAGCCGCTCCACCAGGGCCAGCGCGCGCGCCGTCACGCCGCGCTGTGCACCAAGACTCGATCCGCCGGCTTGCTCCATCGCAGGACCTCCTATGGGTCCGGCGAGTGTAGTCCTGCGCTTGGAGCGCGAAGTTGAATGCTGCGGGGTTGATCGAGCCGATGACATCGTTCCGGGCGGCGTTCGCGCCCTGCCATTCATCGCTGCACGAGGAGAACCCCATGCATGAACCGCGTGGACTGTCGTTGGCCGTTGGCCTAGTCGCCATCTCATGGACCGCTGCCGATGCCGCGCCGCCGCCGCGTTGCGGCGTGTGGTGGGATCAATCGTGGTGCCCGGAACTGCGCACGAAGGACGACGCCCCACGGGTCTGGGCGACGTTCACGGCACACCACCTCATGTTCGACAAGCCACCCGAGCCCGGCACCGACCTGAAGGAGAACCCCGAGGCCATGACGCTGGCCCAGTGGGCGGTGTCGGGCTGGGAGCCGTACTCGACGATGGATGGAGTGATCGACATCTGGTTCCAGCGTCCAGCCATGCTGGCGATCATCGTGCCATTGCTTCGGGAGGCCTCTTCCTCGAGCCTCGACGTCAAGAACTTCGCCGAGATCGCTCCAACCTTCGTTAACGACGGCACAAAGCGCATCAAGCAGCGGCTTCCTCTTCCAAACCCTGCCCTCGGTGGCCCATCTCACTGCTCAGCCTTCACCATGGGCGGCTTTGAGCACACCATGTGGCTGGTCGCGACCGGCGATCTCAACGGTGACGGCTGGCAGGATTGGCTCGTCGCACACCATGCACTCATCGAAGGCGGCAGGATCACCGCGGACGAGTGGATCATGATCACGAAGCGCGGCAACGGTCCGCTGATCGACATCACCAATCAGCTGCCGAACCCGAAGACCGGCCCCGACGGCTTGGCGTCATCGCAAGCCGCCAAGATGGCCCAGCCCGCATGGCCCGAGGGCCAGCCCCGCGCCTTCACAGGCTCGATCACCGTCGACGGCAAGGATCTGGGGATCACCATGACGCTGACGTGCTCCAACACGTTGCTTTCAGGCACCTACCGGTACAACCATGTCGGCAAGGACATCCCGCTCGCCGGATCCGTCGGCGCCGATGGCTCGCTGAGCCTCCACGAGTTCCCCGGGCCGGGCGTGGGCACGGCGCACTTCAACCTCTCCCGCACTAAGGCGGGGGCGTGGAACGGGACGTGGGACAACAACGTGCGGGGCTTTTGGGACGACACGACCGAAGGCACCGTCACGCTCACGCCGAAGCGCTGAGCGAACAGCCCTGCACCTCAGGCCTTCAGGTCGAACCCGACCAGGACCGTCGTGCCCTTGGCGGAATCGATCTCGACCCAGAGCTTGCTGCCGGCGGGCATCGGATCAGGCACTTCGGCATGCGTGTGCCAGTTGTCGCGTTCGAGCGCGGCCTTGGCCTTGAGCGCACCCGCACCGTCCTGCGTGCCGATCCAGAACCTGACCGCCGACACAGGCTCGCCGCCGGTGACCCAGACGTCGATCGGCGCTTCGCCGCCAGCCTTCACCGCTCCATCGCGCGATGCCTTGACGGTGTAACCGCCCGCCTCGACGCTGCCGAGCTCGACCACCGGTCCGTGACCGTGATCGTCACCCGCGGGAGCCTTCGAATCCGCCGCATGATCATGCGAACCGTCGGCATGGTCATGACCATGATCCGCGGTGGATGCAGCCGGCTTGGAGCCTTGGTCGCCGCACGCGGCGAACAGGACGGTGGATGCGACGAGCGCGAGTGCGGTGCGAAGCGATTCGGACATGGGTGCCTCCTTCATGGCAGGGTATGGGCCGCCGATGCGGCAGGAGTGTGGACACGCGGCGGCAGCAGGCTGCACGCCGCAGGAACGACGAAGAGATTGAGGGCCGTGGATGAAGCAAGGCCTCCCAGCACGACCGCAGCCAGCGGCGCCAGCAGCTCGCTGCCGGGCTGGCCCCACGCGATGACCAGCGGCAGCAAGCCAAGCGCAGCCGTGAGCGCCGTCATGAGGATCGGCACGATCCGCTCCATCGCACCGCGCCGGATGGCCTCGGGCTGCGGAACGCCCTGAGATTCCAAGGCCCC
>JASGCG010000283.1 GCA_030054235.1 Bacteroidia bacterium | reverse complement strand
GCCGCTGGGCGTGCCATCCTCGGGCGAGTACTTGAAGACGCCCACGGCGTCGAACTGGCACTCGTCGATGAACGCCATGAGCTCCTCGTGGTCCTCCTGCGTCTCGCCGGGGTGGCCGGTGATGAACGTGGTGCGGATCGCCATGCCCGGGATCCGGTCGCGCAGCTTCATGACCAGGTCGCGCTGCTGCTTCGCGCTCGTGTGGCGGCGCATGAGCTCGAGCATGCGGTCGCTGCCATGCTGCAGCGGGATGTCGATGTACTTCACGACGTTGCGCAGGCGCGCGATCGTGTCGATCATCGAGTCGGTGAAGTTGGATGGGTAGGCGTACATCAGGCGCAGCCACGCGCCGCCGCGCTCGTTCGCGGCCGCATCGAGCGCGGTGAGCATGCCCTCGAGCCCGCCGTCGTAGCCGATGTCCATGCCGAAGCTCGTCGTGTCCTGGCCGATCAGGTTGAGCTCGAAGGCGCCATCCTGGAAGAGGCCCTTCGCCTCGGCCACGATCGCATCGACCGGCTTCGAGCGCATTTTGCCGCGGATCCCCGGGATCGTGCAGAACGCGCAGCGCTGGTTGCAGCCCTCGCTCACGCGCAGGTACGCCCAGTGACGCGGCGTGAGGCGGTAGCGCTGCTCATCGCCCTCGAAGTAGCCAATCCCTTGGCCATCCTTGCCGTGCACGGTCAGGCCGGTGGTCTCGATGCCGCGTTCCTTGGCGGCCTGGATGGCGTTGCCAGAGATCCAGTAGCGGGGGGCATCCTTCGTGACGCCCGCGCGCGCGGCGCGCTCGCCGCGCACGGCCTCGATGATGTGGTCGCGGTCGAAGACGCCGATCATCGCATCGATGCCGGGCGCCCACTCGAGCATCTTGGCGCGGTGGCGCTGCACGAGGCAGCCGGCCACGACCACGCGCTGCAGCTCGCCGCGCTCCTTGCGGGCGATGGCATCCTTGATCACGCCGAGGCTTTCGTCCTTGCTCGCCTCGAGGAAGCCGCAGGTGTTGACGACGATCGCGTCGGGCGCGTCGTCCTCGTTGACGAGTTCGAGGCCGTCGGCCCGGAGCAGGCCGAGCATCTTCTCGCTGTCGACAAGATTCTTCGGGCAGCCGAGGCTGACGAAGCTGACGCGGGAAACGGTGCCGGTGGCGCTCATGGGCCCGACATCCTAGGTCAAGTGCCCGCCAGTCAAGCGCGATAGAGCCGATGTCGCTCGATGATCTCGGCGACCGCGGGCAGGATGCCCTCGGGCCGCTCGCCCCGGCCGAGCGCTGCGCGCAGGCCGGTTGAGCTCAGGTCGACGGGGGCGAGGGGCAGCAGCCAGTCAGTCGTGTCCCCGAGGGCATAGCGATCGGAGAACTCCGAGAGCCACGTGCGCACCTCGTCTGCCGTGTGTGGGGGACGGAGGACAACCGCCGGTCGTGCAAGGTCGAGCATCGCGCGCCAGTCACGCCAGCGGTCAAGCTGCATGAGCGCATCGGAACCGATGAGCAGCCGCACGGCGCGCGGGCCGTGCTCGGCGCTGCCGGGGATCATGGGCAGCAGCGAGCGCAGCGTGTCGATCGTGTAGCTCGTGCCGCCGCGCTCGAGCTCGCAGCCGCTGGCGATGATGGCAGCGCTGGTGCGCGGCATGCCCGGATCGCGCAGCGCGGCCCGGAGCATCTCCCAGCGCACCGCTGGCGACGCGGCCTGCGCATCCTTGAGGGGATTCGCCGCGGCCGGCACGATGATCGCGCTCGATGCCGAGAGCGCGTGGCAGGCTTCGATGAGCATGCCGAGATGGCGGCGGTGCGGCGGATCGAAGGTCCCGCCCATGATGAGCGCGGGGTGCTCGATGCTGCACGCCACGGGTGAGCCATCGACCGCATCGAGCATGTGGGTGAGCAGGGCTTGCGCACGGGCGAGCGCGCGTGTGCTGCGCGACTGCAGCGCCATGAGCCTGGCACCGAGGCTCGGTGACTTCAGCACGGCTGCCGCCGCGGCAGCGAGCTTCGGGTTGCCGTCGGGGTCGACGAGGTCGAGCACTTCGATCGGCATCTCATCGAGCGGCCCGTCGCTCACGCCGCGCACGATGGTCCACGCCATGCCGCGCTTGGTGGCTTCCTGCGCGAAGGCCCAGCACTCCATGTCGACGAGGCTCGCGCCGGTGCGGCCGGCGAACGCCACGCGATCCGCCGGCGTCGCGATGATCGTGTCGGCATGACCGACGGTCGCCACCGACTTGGGTGGAGCGAGCCCGGCAGTGGGGGAGTGCGCGCTGGCGCCCGTTGCGGCGTCGATCACCCGATCGATGATCCACGCGGTCTCACGGTCGCAGGGTTCGCGAAGGCCGCCGGCGATGCCGAAGAGGACGGCGTGGCGCGGGCGCTCGGGCAAGGCATCGATGCGAACGAAGGCGCGCTCGATCGCATCACGACCGATGCCGCACTGGATCACCGGCACGGGGCGGCCGCACGATTCGGCGGCCTTGCGCTCGACCTGCATGGGGCAGACGATGACGGAGGAGCCGGCGCGGCCGGGGTGGAACGTCGGCAGGTTCTCGGGCGGCACGGGCTCGAGGCTACCGGGGTCCGAAGGCGGTGGGGTGTGCGACGGAACCCCTCGCCACGACGGGCGGAAGTCGCTATAGTCTCTGCCCGTCCACCGACTGGCCCCATCGTCTAGCCCGGTCTAGGACATCTCCCTTTCACGGAGAGGACAGGGGTTCAAATCCCCTTGGGGTCATTCACCTTGCAGCCCCGGCACTCGCCGGGGCTGCTTCGTTTCATGACCCGCTGCAGCGCGCCGGTGCAGCTGGCACTGCACCAGGCGCCGCGGGGCGCGCTCAAGCTCCTCGTCCGGCACGGCCGTCGATGTAGGATCCGGCAATGTCCCCCTTCCTTTCCCGTGGCGTCCTTGTCCTGCTTGCGATCCACATGGGGGCGTGCGTCTCGATCGGCAACAACGTGAGCAAGGGCTCGAGCGCCACGGCGCCCAACCGCGCGGCCGGCGCGCTTGCGCCCATCACGGCGCAGCAGGTCAACGCCGCACAGCAGGCCTGGTGCGACGGTCTGGTGCAGGTCGCCCAGGTGCACGCGCGCGGCGGCGACGCCCGCGCCGAAGCATCGCGCATGATCGACGATCTCTACGACTACGCCGACGGCCAGGTCTTCTTCAAGCCAACGCTGGCTTTTGGACCGCGCACGTTC
>JASGCG010000282.1 GCA_030054235.1 Bacteroidia bacterium | reverse complement strand
GGAGCACCACCGCCCGTGGCGGAGCAAGGTCCACCAGCGATTCGATCGCGTGGCTGGCCGATCGAGTCGCCCGCCACTCGAGCCACTTCCCCAGCGTGACCAGCACGACGATCGATGCCGCTGCCTCGAACTGCAGCGGCGTGCCGTGCGCATCGGCCGCACCTGCATCGCGCACCAGGTCGGCGATCGACGGAACCAGCAGGACCAGCACTGACCAGAGCCATGCCACGCCACTGCCGAGGGCGACCAGCGTGTCCATCGACGTCGTGCCAGCCTTGGCCTGCCGCCATGCACGAACAAGGAATGGCCAGCCGCAGACCGTCATCACTGCTGTGCCCAGGATCGCCTGCATCCAGTCGGTCCATGCACCGTGCAGGAAGGGCACGCTGCCGTGCGCCATGGCCATCACCACGACCGGCACAGCCAGGATCGCACCGACGATCGTGCGCTTGAGGAGGTCGCGCCCCTCGGCTTCGCGCGCGGCAACCAGCGCAGCGCGAGCATCACCGACGTTCTGGTCACCGTCGCGCGGCACGATGGCGTGGTAGCCAAGGCGCTCGACCTCGCCCGCGATCCGCTCGGCCGGCACGCCAACGTCGCACTCAAGCGTCGCCACCCTCGTGGCGAAGTTCACACTGGCCGAGCGCACGCCCGGCACGGCACCGAGGCCTCGTTCAAGCTTGAGCGCGCACGCTGCACAGGACATGCCACCGATCGGCAGGCTGCGTCGTTCCGAACTCGCGCTTCCAGGGTCCACGCGCGCAGTCTAGGACCCACGCCGCGGTGCCACGATCATGAGCACGGCTTCGTAGCTCAGGGCCAGCAGCACGGAGACGATCACGAACGAGATCGAGAACCTGCCCACCGCACCCATCGGCAGGTCGCTGACGGCCCACGGAACGATCACGCACAGCGGCAGGTGCGCGAGGTAGATCCAGAACGACGCATCGACGAGCCACCTGACCGCAGGTCGCGGCCGCGCGAGCACGCGCTCGGCCACACCGATCAGGCCAAGCACAAGCAGCCAACACGCGACGGCACTCGTGGCCTGCGCGGCAACCAAGAGCATCGGTGTAGGCCGTTGCCCGTGTCCCGTGACGGCAAACCAAGCGATCGCCGCGACGAGCGCGACCACCAACGCGCCAAGGCCAAGCGAGAGGTGCCACCAGCCCGTCTTAACGAGCCGAGCGACCATGCCGGCCTCGCGCCGGATGCACCAGCCGCCCACGAAGTACAGCGCGTAGCACGCCAGGATGGCCGGCGACACGAGGAACGAATGCGGCGTATCGATGCCTGGGCGGTGCATCGGCAGCATCGTGACCGTCGTGAGCAAGGCCAGCGCCGGGACCAGCAGCCAACGCGCGCGGCCCAGGCAGAGCGCATGCCGGGCGCGGGCAGCAAGCGACCGGAGCGGGGCTGGCGCCAGCGCCGTCACGGCGATCACCGGGAGCGAAAGGACCTGGAAGATGATCAGCACCTCGAGAAACCAGAGATGGATCGGCATCGGATTCGCCCACGGATGCTTGATCGCGGCTGCGAAGAGCGCGGCCCGCGTGGCGTCATCCACCTGCTCCGTCTGCAGACGCACGTAGACGAAGGCCAGCATGGTGAGCGGGAAGATCACTACCCACGACATGACCGACGGCAGCACGATGCGCTGCGCGCGGTTGCGGGCATAGCCCCACAGTCCGCGGCGCTCGATGAGCATCGCCGAGAAGTAGCCGCTCATCACGAAGAAGACCGGCATGCGGAAGGTGTGGATCGTGAGCACGACGAGGCCCGCCAGCGGGCTGCGCGCCGGATCGCGGAACGGCCACGTGCCGTCCTCGGGCCCCTCGACGTAATTGATCGCCAGGTGCAGGACCACGCCCAGGAGCATCATCGCCCCGCGCAACGCATCGATGCCGTGGTGGCGTTCCGTCGGGATCGGAGGCGGTGGTGCGATCACCATGACAGTCCTACCACGCTGCCGCAGCCGCCTGCCACCGCACAGCGGTTACCTTCCGCCAATGCCACGGACGGCCGCGAACCCAGCAGCACCGACCCGCACGCCACGGACCGATCGGCCGGTGCCGTATGCCGTCGAGCAGGTCCGCAACGGCCGCGGCCTGGTGGCCACGCAGCGCTTCCCGCGCCATGCCGTGATCCTTGAGCTGCGTGGCCGCATCGTGTCGGCAGCGACCGTCTGGTCCATGTGGGACCGCGATCCGCGGCGCGCCGCGAACTGCATCCGGTTCGGCCCGGAGTCGTACCTCGATCCCGGCGAGCGACCGGGAGCGTTCGCCAATCATTCCTGCGAGCCCGCGACCGCACTCTTCCGCGAAGGGCGACGCCTGCTCGTCGTGGCGCTGCGTGCGATCAAGCCCGGCGAAGAACTCACGCACGACTACTCGACCTTCCTGGGTGCGGACGATGTCTGGACCATGCGCTGCAATTGCGGCGAGGCCGCATGCCGGCGCCGCATCGCCCGGTTCGATCGGCTGCCCGCACCGACGCTGGAGCGCTACCGACGGCTCGGCATGATTCCGAACTTCATCGAAGCGACCGCCATCGATTGACCATGCGTCGGCGAGTCCTGCGGCGGTAGCCTGTTCCACATGCACCTGCGTCCTGTCCTGCGATGGATCTGCCAGCACGTTGCCGCGATCACCGTGGTGGTCGAACCAGCAACGCTCGACCTTGGGTCGATTCCCCTGGGCACGGAGAAGTCCATGCCGGTCACGCTGCGCAACACCGGAAGCGAGCCCGTCAAGGTCGTGGCCGCAGCGGGCAACTGCGCCTGCACCACCTCCACCTGGCCCACCGATCCCATTGCGCCAGGTGGGTCCGCGGAAGCCGTGGTCACGCTCAAGCCGAGCGAATCACAGCGCGGCGAGCGGCTCTCGAAGAAGGTCAGCTTCGTCATCGAGGGCCAGGGCGTGGTCGACCTCAACGTGACGGCGACCGTGCCGCAGGAAGCGGGAGCGCCGACGGGTGCATCAAGCCAGCCTGCTCGCCCCACCACGCCGCTGCCACCCAAGCCATCGACGGCCTTCGCTCGCGTCGATCCGCCGATGAAGCCCGGCGTTCGCACCGCGTTCCCTGCCTTCGATCACTGGATCGTGGGCGCACCGGAAACCGCCTGGGCGCCCGGCGTCATCTACGTCATCGATTTCTTCGGCACCGATTGCAGCCACTGCAGG
>JASGCG010000281.1 GCA_030054235.1 Bacteroidia bacterium | reverse complement strand
CCACGATCCACGCCGTGAGCTCGGGACCGCCACGCGGGATCATGCGCGCAGCCCGAGCAACGAGGCCATGCGACCCGGCGGCACGTCGGCGATCACGCCGCCCTGCCCTGTCCACGCCGCGGCCGCCGCATAGCCCGATCGCACCGCGCCCTCCATCGTGGCCGGCCAACCCGTTGCGGTCCAGTCACCCGCGAGGAAGAGATTCGGCACGCCGCCGGCGATCGGATCCGGCACGGCCTTGGGTCGCAGGTGATCGATGCCCGGCACGCACGCGAAGGTCGCGCGCTTCTCCTTCACGGCACGCACCGCCACGGGGTCGAGGCCACGAACGCGCGGCAGCGCCCACGCCATGTCGGCAAGCACGCGACGCACGATCTCGGCTTCGTCGAGGGCCATCCATGCATCCGCGCCACTGATCACCGCGTGCACGTGCTCGCGCCCGTCGTCGGCGGCCTTGCGGAAGAGCCACTGCGTCGCACGGCCAGGCAGCACCAGGTGCGGCGTGTCCATGACCGGATGATCGAAGAAGAGATGCACGCCGAGGATCGGGCTGAACGGCACGGCTTCGAGATCCCGCAGCCGCGCATCGGCTCGGCGCAGCGTGTCGCTGCAGAGCTTTGCGAGGCGGTCGGGCGGCACGCTCGTGATCACCGCGCTGCACTCGACGATGCCATCGTCCGTCGTCACGCCCGTGATGCGGCGCCCGTCGTAATTGAGCGCGATCGCGCTGGTCGATTCGCGCAAGTCGCCGCCGGCCCGCACGATCGCCTCGCGGGCAGGGTCGTACAGGCGCGCCAGCGGCACCGTGCTGATCCCCATGCACGGGCTCCACACATCCTGCAGGAACCCATCCTGGAAGACCTTTATCGCGTAGGCGGCATCGCACGACGCGCTCGGCACGTTGCACGCGCTCACGACCACCGGCTCCCAGAAGCGATCGATCGCGGCGTGCGTCTGGCCAGTCTCGCGGAGGAACGTGCCGAAGTCCCGGCCCGCCCACTGCGCCCGGCCGTTGCGACCGAGCCGGATCAGGCGCCACATGGCGCGAGCGATCGCGAGCTTGTCTCGAAGGTCAAGCTGACGCATGCGCAGGAACGACCCCGTGAAGTGACCCGGGGCCGGCCACCACGAGGGCTTTATCCGATCCGGATCCATCGGCGGGTTCGCCCAGAAGGTGGTGTCGTGCCACTCGATCAAGTCGTCCACGCCGAGCCGGCCGTAGAAATCGATCAGGTTCGTGCAGCACCCCATGAGCACGTGCTGGCAGTTGTCCAGGACAAGGCCCGTGCGTGCGTCCTCGAAGCTCGTCGCACGGCCGCCGAGCTTGCCGCGCGTCTCGATCACGATCGGACGGTCGCCGGACTCCGCCACGCGCAGCGCCGCAGCGAGCCCCGCGACGCCCCCTCCGACGATGGCGACCATCCGACTCATGGCACGCACGTCCCGCCGTGCCAGCCCAGTCGCGCGCGGAGCGCCACCAGCACCTTGCTCAAGGCCGGGAGCGCGACACGGCCTTCGACGATCGATTGCGGACGATCGTTGATCCTCCGTGCAATGCCGCCGTAGATCGCCGTCATGGCCCAGAGCGTAGGCCTGCACGACCAGTCGATCATGCCATCGAGCGGCGCGCTCGATCGGTAGTGCGCCATGCATCGATCGAGCTGCGACTGCACGAACGCCGTGCAACGCGGTGCATCGCTCCAGGCGAGCAGGCTGGTGATGTCCAGACCCGCACGGGCCAGTTCATCGGCCGGCAGGTAGCAGCGTCCCATGCGATGGTCCTCGCGAAGGTCACGAAGAATGTTCGTGAGCTGGAAGGCGATGCCACGATCGGTCGACAGCCGCATGGCCTCCGGATCGCTCGCCCCGAAGATCCGCGTGCAGGTCCGACCCACCGTCCCGGCGACCAAATCGCAGAAGTGACGGGTCTCGGCCCAGTCCCGGCACGGCCGATGCTCCGCATCGAGCAGCTGGCCATCCAGCATGCCGTCGAAGTCACCTCGGGCGAGCGCGTGATCCTCGATCGAGCGCACGAGGGCAGGCCACATCCGATCGCCATCAGGCACGTCGCCGCCGAACGCGCACTCAGTCGCCGCGCGGAACGCGGCGACCTGCTCGATGCGGTCCGGGCCGCCGTCGTCGACGAGGTCATCGGCCCGGCGCATCCACGCGTACACCGCATAGAGCGCCGACCGGCGTGGTTCGGGGGCGAGCTTGAGTCCGTGATAGAAGTTGCGAGCCTCGCGCCGCACGATGTCCGCGCAGTGCGAGGCGCTCGCTGCAAGCGCGGGTTCGCTCCAGGCCCTCGTCAGGCTCACCGCGCGTCCCTCCGAGCACGGAGCACCGCCTGCAGCACGATCCAAGCCTTCTCAGGCGCCCACAAGCGTGGCCGATCAAGGCACGTCTCGCAGTTCCACTGCTCGATGCGCGCGAGCGTTCGTCGACCGCCCTCGGCGAAGAGCCAGAGCAGCGCGCGATGCTGCGGCGCGACGGCCTGCTGGAGTGCGCCGATCGAGTCGTACATCGGTGCAGTGCGCGCAACGCACGCCCACAGGCACTCCCGCCACTGCGCCAGGAACTCGCGGTCAGGGGCGTGACCGACCTCGATCGTCGAGCGAAGGCGCTCGTCCAGCCGCTCACCCGGGAAGAGTTCACTCGGCACGTAGATCCTGTTGCGCTCGATGAGGTCGCGGCGCGCATCCTGCCAGTGGTTGGTCAATTGCAGTGCCGTGCAGATCGCGTCGCTGGCGGCGATCGCGGCCGGATCGTGCTCGCCCAGCACCCCGAGCACCAGTCGACCGACGGGGTCCGCGCTCTCGCGGCAGTACGAGAGCAGGTCGTCCCAGCGCTCGTAGCGATCCTGCACCTGATCACGCAGAAATGCTCGAAGCAGCGCATCGAATGGCTCGCAGGCAAGGCCATGACGCTCGATCACGGGTTGCAACGCCACGAAGACCGGATGCACCGCATCACCGGAGAAGGATCGGTGCAACGACTCACGCCACCACGACAGCCACACCGTCGCCGTGGCACGATCGCCGGCTTCATCGCCAAGGTCGTCGCTGATGCGGCAGAATGCATAGATCGCCTGGAAGGATCCGCGCACAGCCGCCGGAACCAACCCGCTCATCACGCTGAAGTTCTCGGCAGCCCCGCCGGCGACGCGCGCGCAGAACTCCTGCGCATGAG
>JASGCG010000280.1 GCA_030054235.1 Bacteroidia bacterium | reverse complement strand
GAAGCGGCTTGGGTGGCGCTCGTGTTCAACCCCGAACTCCGTGTGGCTCGAGCGGAAGCGGGAGTGACGCAGGCGCGGGCCGATCACGCCGGGCTCTGGCCTGATCCGTCGATCGGGCTCCAGTTCAGTCGCCTGATCGATGCAGTGGACAATCCCAACGAACTCTTCGGACTGGTGTGGTTCACGATTCCCGTGTCGGGTCGGTTGGAGGCCGAGGTTGCGTTGCGAGGCGAGGAGCGCCGCGCTGCGCTCGCCGATGTCGCTGCGCTCGAGTGGGCCACGGTCTGTGACCTGCGCGAGACATGGGCACGATGGAGCGCGACCGTGCAGTCGCTCGAGGGCGCTCCCGACCAGCTGCGTGCACTTGAGGACGCCGGGTCGGCGGTGGCCGCGCTGGCGGAGCTTGGCGAGGCCGGCGTGACCGACAGCGAGGTCCGGCGAGGCACCGTGGCGGTGGCTCGTACCGAGCTGATTCAGGCCATGGCACGTGAAGGCCAGGAGCGCACGGCCGTGATGCGGATCCTCGGATTGCCCGGCTCTGAGGCGAACGCGCTGATACCAGAACTGCCGACGATCGTCGCGGGCGATACGTGCGACGACGAGAGCGTGCTCGAACGCCGGATCATCGATGGAAGCCCATCCATCCGACGAGCGCTGGTCCGCTACGCCGTGGCGGAGTCGCGACTGGTCCTCGAAGTGCGCAAGCAGTACCCCGATGTGCAGGTCGGACCTGGCTTCGGCCAGCAGGATGGATTCGAGCAGTTCCAGCTGGGCCTGAACATCCCCGTGCCGATCCTGAACGCGAACCGCAGCGGCATCGCCGAAGCGGTCGCCTTGCGAGGTGTTGCTCGTGCGGAGGTGGAGCACGCCGTGGCCATGGCGCTGCTCGATGCCGCCCAGGCGTGCAGGGGCGTGGTGGCGTCGCGCGAGGTCCGAACCGCGCTCGAGACATCGTTGCTGCCGTCGCTCGAGCGCCAGGCCGCCTTGACGCGCGAGCTCGTGGCGTTGGGCGAGCTCGATCGTCTCGAGGCAGCCACGAGGCTCGCGCAGGGACAGGTCGCGCGGCGCAGTTGGCTCGAGGCCCGGCTTGGTGAAGCGCTCGCCTCGATCGAACTCGCGCGCGTGGTCGGCCCCGCATCGGCGCCTGGCATCGACCACACCACTCATCCCAGCCTGGAGCAGACACCATGACCAAGTTTGTCCTTGTCCTTGCGGCGGCTGGCATGCTGGCCGCGTGCTCGAAGTCACCTGCACCAGCCCAGGAAGATCACGCGCCCGCGATGACCAATCGCATCGACATTCCCGATACGGTGCGGCGCAACCTCGGCATGACGTTTGCGCGCGTGGCCAGTCGACCGGTTGCCGGCGCTGTCGTGCTCCAGGGCACGATCGAACCGATTCCGGGCAGTGCCACCGAGTCGCGCGTGCCCGTGGCTGGCGTCGCCACGCCGCTCGTTCGCGATCTTGAGCAGGTTGCGGCGGGCCACCCGATCGCGCGCATCGACTCCGACGAGTGGCGATCGCTCGTGGCCCAAGCGAGTGCAGCGCGACTCGAGCTCGAGGCGCTGGAGCGCCGCGTCGAGGCGTGTCGCGGACGGGTCACCGCTGCCGAGTCGTCGATCGAACTCTGCACGGCTCGCGTCGCGCAGCTCGAGCGGGTTCGCGAGGCCGGAGGCGCTTCGGCGCCGCAGCTTCACGAGGCGCGGACGGCGCTGGAGGCCCAACGATCGGCGCGCGCCGAGGCCATCGATGATGCGTCGCAAGCGGCAGTCGATCGTGCGGCAGCGCAGGCGCGCCAGGCCTCGCTCGAGGCGCGCGTGGCGTCGATCGAGTCCTGGGCGGGTGGAAGGAGCGGCGGCGATGGCGCGGCCATCGTGCTGCACGCTGCCCGGTCGGGCGTGGTCATGCTTGAGCGCGGGTCCTTCGGTCACCGCATCGAGGCCGGGACGCCGCTCGCGCGCATGCAGGATCCCGCGGCACTCGAGGTGCGTGCGCAGGCGCTTGCGGGGCAGGTGACTCGCGTGGCCGACGGAGCCATAGGTCGTGCGGATCCGGTCGGCGGTGCCGCGGGCATGGGGGCTACGAGCCTGCGTGGACCGATCGCCGTGGCACCGGCGGTGGACCCTGCCTCGCGCACGGTGCAGGTGGTCATGCGGCCTGAACGGATCGAGCCATGGGCGCTCAGCGGCATGCCGATTCGCCTGTCGATCCTCGAAGGGAGCGAAGCGGCACAGTTGGCTGTGCCGGCGCGCGCGCTGATCCGCGATGGCGCGATGCTTGTGCTCTTCCGGCGCGATCCCAAGGATCCGGACCGAGTCATCCGGCTCGAGGCGGATGTCGGCGCGAGTGATGGGTCATGGACGGTGATCCGCAGTGGTGTGCGTGAAGGCGACGAGGTCGTGATCGACGGCGCCTACCAATTGATGCTCGCCTCGAGCGGCTCCGCCCCGAAGGGCGGCCACTTCCATGCCGATGGCACCTTCCACGAGGGCGAGGACTGATGCTGCAACGACTGATCGACTGGTCTGCACGCCACGCCACGGTCGTGGCCGTCATGGCGATCGGCGCGCTGGTGGCGGTCGGCTCGATGCTGCCGCGGCTGCCGGTGGATGTCTTTCCCGAGCTCAATGCACCGACCGTCGTGATCATGGCCGAGGCCGGTGGGCTGGCGGCCGAGGATGTCGAACGTGCGGTCGTCTTTCCCATCGAGGTGGCGGTGCAGGGACTGCCGGACCTTCGGCGACTGCGCAGCGCGAGCAGCACCAGCCTGGGCATCGTCTGGGTCGAGTTCGAGTGGGGGACCGACCTGCACCGCGCGCGGCAACTGGTGGCGGAGCGTCTCTCGGCCGCAGTGGACGATCTTCCCACGGGGGTGCATGCCGAGATTGCACCGATCACGAGCATCACCGGTGAAGTCATGCTGGTGTCGCTCGCTTCGCCGGATGGATCCGTGGCCGGGCTCGAGCTGCGGTCGCTGGCCGAGCATGACCTGCGGCCGCGCCTCCTGTCGGTCGGCGGTGTGGCGCAGGTCGTGCCGATCGGCGGTGAACTGGCGCAGTACCAGGTCCGCGTCGCGCCGGATCGATTGCGCGCGTTCGGCGTGACGATGGAGGAGGTGGTCGAGGTGGCGCGGGATGCGCAGGCCACCGCGTCGGCGGGTGTGCTGGCCGATGTGGACCGGATGGAGCTGCCGATCCGCCAGTTCGCGCG
>JASGCG010000279.1 GCA_030054235.1 Bacteroidia bacterium | reverse complement strand
GTGTAGCCATACTGCGCTGCGCTGCGGGTGTTGCCCTCCGGATTGCCCGGCTGCGGCACGCACTGATAGTGCAGGCCGTCGCGCTGGCTGTGCACATACAGGTGATCGTGCCCGTGGAAGACCGCCGAGACACCATGCTTGACGAGCAGGTCATGGATCGGCATCGCCCAGCCCGGACGGCGATCCTTGAAGCCCGGCGAACCATCGGCGTTGCGTCCGCCCCATTCGAAGAACGGTGCGCTCTCGGCACCACCGCGCGACTCGCTGCCGCCCATGCCACCAACGAGGTGGTGGATGAAGACGAAGCGATGCTTGGCCTTGGACGACTCGAGCGTCGTGGTCAGCCAGTCGTACTGCGCGCGGCCGAGCGTGAAGTTCCAGCTCGCGTCGGTTGGTTCAAGCGGCTCGTCGCTTGGGCGCTGAGGGCGCTCGCCTTGGCCACCCTGACCACCGCCACGTGCGCTGCCACCACCGCCCTTGCCCACGCGCTGGGTCGTCGACCAGTACGGATCGAGCACCACGAAGAGCGCATCGCCCCAGGTGAAGGCGTAGTAGTTCGAACCGCGGCCATCCGCGAAGTCGGTGTCGCCCGTGTACATCGAGCCGTCGATCACCGGCTCGGGGAAGCGGCTCGTGCGCTCGCGATAGGACCACGGTCCGATGTCCTCGGCGCCACGACCCGAATCACCCTTCTCGCCGTCGTGGTTCCCGAGCACCATGAAGAGCGGCGCATGGCTGCACAGCCGGCTGAAGTACCAGCGCTGCGCGTCGTACTGCGGCAGCGTGCGCTGGAAGTCGCGACCGCGCTTGTCGGTCATGAAGGTGTCGCCGAGATCGACGAAGAGATCGGGCTTCGCCGCGAGCATGTTCGCGAGCGTCTGCTCGTAGACCTTGGGGTCGACGCCTTGGTCCAGATGCGAGTCGGCCTGCACCGTGAAGGTGAAGGACTCGCCGGCCGGGCGGGGCGTATGGAAGATCGACTCATCACCATGGCTGGGCTCGCCGCCGGAGGACGCACGCCACAGGAAGCGGTAGCGATACGACGCATCCGGGGCGAGCCCATCCATGACGAAACTCACCGGCGTGCCGGCTCGCATCGATTGCTCAGGCGTGGTGCGCTTGCGAGGATCACCGTCGCACCAGAACTCGATCTGGCCGGTGCGGTCGCTCGCTGCCACGACGCTCGCCGTCATGGAGTCCTTGGTGGGGCGAACGAGGATGACATCGTGATCATGAGCGGGGACATCCGTCTTGAACGCGGTCATGCGTGCAAGAAGGCCGCCTTGCGGATCGCCGCCGCCTTGACCGCCGCCGCCACCTTCAGCACCCTGGCCTCGGCGACCTCGGCCGCCCTGGCCACCACCACCGCCCTGTCCGCCGCCTTGGCCCTTGCCCTGCGGCGCACCTGCACCGCCATCCTGACGCGCGTAGCGCAGGTCGAAGCTGGCGGAACCAAGCGTCGAGTCCTTGATCGCGTCCAGCAAGGCCGCACGCGTGGCGCCAGCGGCGAGCTTCGGCTCCGCCGACAGTGCATAGACCGTCACGGTGTAGGTCTTCTCGCCGCGTCCCTGCGAGCACGGCGGTGCGTACTCGGCTCGGTGCGACATCGTGTTCGAGCCCCACGTTCCCACGCTCGAGTCACCGAACTTGAGTTCCGTCGTGGTCGCAGGGATGCCCCAGACCACCATGTAGACGTGCTCGTCACCATCCGGCGGAACATGGTGCATGGCCAGCGCCACGCTCTTCGTTCCTGCAGGCGGCTTCAACCATGACAGCGCTGGGCTCTTGCCCGCACCATCACAGGTGCACTGCACCTCGAGCAGGCCATCGGCATCAAGCGATCCGCAGTTCAGGCTGAAGCCATCCCGCGGAGGCGGCGCTCCATCGCGCGGAGGCTTGGCGCCGCCGCCCTCGCTCCCCTGACCACCACCCTGGCCGCGTCGTTGCCCACCCTGACCGCCACCCTGACCGCCGCGGCCACCACGCGGCTCGCCGCCTTGGCCACCGCCACCCTGACCGCCGCCGCGTGCGCGAGGCATGTGCTCCTCGACGCGCTTCTCGCCATCGGGGCCCACGAACTCGAAGATGACCTTGCCGCCATCCTCGACGCGGTAGTTCACGAAGCTCGCCTTGCCACCGATCTCATAGCGCAGCGACCAGGCCTTCGGTCCGGTCTGCTCGAAGCCGGTGATCGATGCACCACGCAAGGGCGGCAGCGCCGGGCGCACGCCACCTGCCCGCGGCTGCGGGATCACCTGTGATTCGTTGCCGCTGCCCTCGAGCTCGACCTTGCCGCGAAGACCACCGTTGATGTACGGGAAGGTCTTGGACGAGTGATAGTGGTACGAGCGCGTGCCGCCGTCGAGGCCCTGACCCTTGGGCACCTCGCAGAAGTGCCCATTGATGTCGTCGAGCGGCTCGCGCGATCCGAGCGGGCATGCCAGGTCATCGCCCTTCTTCGCCTTGGGATCGAAGAGTCCATAGACCGGGAAGCCGTCGAGCGCGAACGCGATCGGGTTGCCCTTGCCCACGATCGCCTCGATGGCGAGCGGCGCCGCGTGATAGTGGTAATCGTCGCCGCGGCCGCAGTGGCCGCCGAACTCGTCGAGCTCGCCGATCTGGTAGCTGTCGCGGCCTCCGTTGTTGAGCGCGTTGAAGATCGGGATGCCGTTGGCGGCAAGCGCCACCGCACCCTTCATGAGCGCGCTCTTGCCATGGATGGGCTGGTCGGCGAGCTCAGGACGGAGCGGGATCTGCCAGGCGTTGGCCCCCGTGTACGGCTGCGGCAGCGGCACCTGCTGCTGCCACGAGCGGATGCCCACCATCATCTTCGTCTCAAGCGGCGGATGCGGCAGGCCATCGGACTCGACGTAGAGCCAGCGCTCGTCGAAGCGCGTGGTCACGAAGGGCCCAAACGGCGCGAACGTCTTGGCCTGCCACGGCGCGTCTGCCGCACCTGCCGCCGCAGCATCGCGCATGCGTTCGGGATCGAGCAGCAACGCACCAGGC
This sequence comes from Bacteroidia bacterium, assembly GCA_030054235.1. Lineage (GTDB taxonomy): Bacteria > Planctomycetota > Phycisphaerae > Phycisphaerales > SM1A02 > SYIB01. The sequence continues at coordinate 228 of JASGCG010000279.1, read as the reverse complement.
TCGTGCAGCGCAGCGATCGCGGCGCTCAGTTCGCTCGGTTCGAGCGCTGCACCATGGCCGAGGCTCGTGCGTGGATCGTCGTGGTACCCGGGCGGGTGCGCCGTGACGGCCGGCGTTGCGGCGAGCAGCGCGAGAAGCGTGGATCGGATCATTCGGTGCCTCCATCCTTCTTGGTCGAATCGCCTTGGCCGCCACCCTGCTTGCCGCCCTGGCCACCGCCCTTGCCAC
>JASGCG010000278.1 GCA_030054235.1 Bacteroidia bacterium | reverse complement strand
CAGCGAATCATCGATGCCATCGCCGTCAGTATCGACCGAGCGTGCGGGATCGAGTGGGAACGCATCGGTTGAATCGCCAACACCGTCGCCATCCGAGTCACGGCGTTGTGGATCCGTGCCCTTGATCCGCTCGAGCGTGTCGGGAAGGCCGTCACCGTCTGCATCACCGAGTTTCCCGGCGGGCTGACCAGTCGGATCCGCGGTCTTCGTGGCGGCCGCCTCGGTCGGTGCGCTCGCAGGAGCAGTCGATGGCTTCGAAGCCTCGCCCGCCGATGCGGGCTGCGTCGGCGCAGGCGTCGTCGTCGCCGGCTGAGCCGGCTGCGGGCCCGTCGCCGGAGCCACAGGCTCCACCGGTCGCTTGATTGCAGGCGCGCTCAGCCCCACGCCCGTCGGTGCCGGCGCAGGCGTGCCCGCCGTCGGTGCGTTCGGGACCAGCGGATCCGTTCCCTGGGCCAACTCAAGACGGTCCGGAATCCCATCGTCGTCGTCATCAGGATCGAGCGCATCGTCGATCCCATCGCCGTCGGTGTCGAGCACGGTCGCCAGCGACGCAGCACCCGTTGCGCCACCGGACGGCACGCCGTTCGCCGAGCCCGCACGGCCGCGCAGGACGATCGCCACGACGAGCAGCACCATCGACAGCCCGACTGCTGCCGCACCCGCCCACATCAACCGCCGATCCGTCCTCGCGCTCTCGCGCGCCGGACCCGGTGCTGCATCGACCGAGGGCGACGCTCGCATCATCGCTCGCTCACTCGACCGCGATGCGACCGATGGCTCAAGGTGCAGCTCCCTGAGCGATGCCAACCGGCCAATGCGATCCCTTGCCGCGACCGCCGCGAACGCTCGCGCACCGAGTGCCGTGCGTGCTCCCGCTGCTGCTGGTTGAATCGCCACCAAGGCTCGCCCCGACGAGGGCATCGCCCCGGCGCGCATCGAGCAGAGTTCCACGACAGGCGGCACCGTGAAGAGCCCGATGCCCCAACTGACGGCCATGGCATCGGCAGGCGTGAGCGCATGCAGCAGCGCCACGACGAGCGCAGGCTGGCCGGTGATCCACGCCAGAGCATTGGCCTCGCGGGCCCGTTCGAGCGCATCGAGCGCGCACGCCACGGGCCGCTGCATCACCCGCTGCTCGACCACGGCAGCCGGCAGCTCCACGCCGCGCTCGGACTGCGACCTGATCGAGGCCCACGCCGCGTGATCCGCGGCGAGCTTGGCAAGATCGGGCAAGCCCCTCGCCCAGTCGCTCGGCGTCAGGATGATCGTGACGACCTCGACGGTCGCACGACCGAAGTCATCCCGGCCGCCCGGCAGCAGTCGGGAGATCGCCCATCGACCGGTCGGCAGCTGGCGGCCCATCATGCAGGGCTCGCGCCGCAACGAGTCCATCTCTTCTTCGCGGGACACCCCACCGAACCCAAGCTCTTCCAGTGCTTGTCGTTCGCGGGCCGTCACGCCACGCGACGCAGCCAGCGTGGTGTAGCCGGCCTTCGAACCGAGGACATGGACGTCCGCGCGTGGCATGTCAGAGCTTGCCCATCCACCACAGCGTGATCACCGCTGCGCCCACGAGCAACGCACTGACCCCGATCCAGAAGGTGACCAGGCCCACGCGCGCCTCGCGCTCCTCGCGTTCGTCCTCGGCCTGTTCCTCGCGCAGCTGGGCATCCCGGCGCAGGCTTGCTTCCAGCTGCGCTCGCTCGAGCGACTCCTTTTCCTCGGCGCGCTCGAGCCAATCGAGGCAGAAGACCAGCGGCTCGACCACGTCCCGCGGCGCGCGACGCTTGCGCGGAATGACCACCCCGCGCGGTGAACGCACCACGCTGGTGGCGCTGCTGGCGAACGCCACGGTTCGCGTGCCGCCAAGCTGACGGAAAATCTGCGGATACAGGCGTTCGGCAAGCGCGCGCGGGCCGCCCTCGGCGCTCAGCAGCGGCACATGCACATCGCACTTCGTGAGCACGACCACCACCGGGACATCATCGCCGTTGGGCATCGATCGCAGCCGTTCGACGGCCGCCACGAGGCCGAATGCATCTTCCTCGCGCTCGATGCCCGGCTTGAGGGCGACGGCCGGATCGACGAGCAGGATCAACGCCGCCGCACGATCGACGGCATCGCGCAGTTCGTTGCTCGCGGGATCCTGTGCGCCGAGTGCAAACGCCGTCCGGAAGACTTCGCCCGGGTAGTCCATGGCCGACAGCAGCTTCGTGCGGCCGTCGAGCGTGATGTCGATCTCGATCAGCGTGCTGCTCTGGGTGGACACGGGCCACTTTCCAGCATCGAGGTCCATGGCCATGCGGCGCAACTCGGTGTGCAGGCGCCCTTCGCGGGCGCGCGCGCTCAGCGTGCGCACGGCATCGCCACGCTGGGCCGGTCGTTCTGGCACGAAACGACCATTCACCAACTGGCACCCCTGCCAGAGCGCTTCGTACAACCGCGTGATGAACACGGTCTTGCCGGAACCGCGACGGCCGAGCACCACGATGCGGTCTCGCACCCCACCGGGCTCGAGGAAGTCGCTCGACAGCTCCGGGACGCTCATCGGCGCCACGCCCGGCGCTGCCATTCCATCGTCGGCAAGACCATCGAAGGCCGCATCGAGCTCATGCGCCATCAAGGTGTCATCGCCCCGGTCGTGACCTTCGGGATGTGGCTTCGAGCCCATCGCGCGGCGCCCCTTCCGCGCCCGTCGGGCGCATGGCGGAGCATACTCGCGCAGCGAAACTCCCTCAAAAACACAGCCGCCTCCCGTGGAGCTCGGGAGGCGGCGGGAACGGTGGCTGTCGGTCGGGGGATCAAGCCGGCCGGCGATCGTGCACGGCTGGGACCGGCCTGCGCCGGACCCGCCGATCGGTCCGTCAGAGTTCCTTCATGCGATGCTGCATCTGCGCCTTCATGCGCGCAAGGATGCTCGAGTGCATCTGGCTGACGCGGCTCTCGGAGAGGTCGAGCGTCATGCCGATTTCCTTCATCGTCATCTCTTCGTAGTAGTAGAGGACGACGATCAGGCGCTCGGCGCGCGAGAGCCCCTTGGTCAGGAGCAGCTTGAGATCGGCCTTGCCCACCGACTGGAGCGGGTCGGCCTGGCGGTTGTCCTCGATCACATCGATCTCGCGCACGTCGCGGCTCGAGTCGGTCTCGAACCACTTGCGGTTCAGGCTCACGGTGCCGACCGGGCGCGAATCCTTGACGACCTTGTCGAAGTCCTCGCGCGTAAGGCCGCTCTCGGCG
>JASGCG010000277.1 GCA_030054235.1 Bacteroidia bacterium | reverse complement strand
CCTGCCCAAGTGATGAAGGCGGCAGCGGCGGCGGGACGAACCCGCCTCCAGCTCACTTCAGGTTCTCGAGAACGCCCGCACGCTCATCGGCATCAAGTTGCAGCAGGACCGATCGGTTCAGCGCCACGTACGCATCGTTGCCCATGACCCGGATCGCGTTGGCACGCACGGTGGTCATGTCGTGCCAGGCACGCGGCACGCGTGGATGGCGCACGAGCGTCTCGATGGTGGCTCGGTTGGCCACCTGGCCTGCCTCAAGTGGCGCGGCCGCGAGCGTCCAGAGCAGGTCGAGCTGGCTGAGGGTCGGGCTCTCGATGAGCTCGATCGCCTGAGCCACGGCGTCAAGGTTCCGCCAGAGGAAGAGTGGCATCAGCGCGGTTGGCGCAGACTCCTTCGCCACGCCGGCCTTCATGGCGCTCGCCCAGACCGTGCCCGCGAAGTCAGGGCGGCCCAGGCGGCTCACGCATCGCATCGCCGTGAGTGCGTTGGCGCCAGTCGGCGCAGCGTTCATCGCTTTGATCGCCTCGATGGCAGCCGACTTGAGATCGACAAGGCCCTCACGCGGCTGGGCTGGCACGATCGCTCCGCGCAGCAGCCCGGGCGACGGGGTCCAGAGCGGATCGCCGATCGTCTGCACGCGCCAGCACCGATCGCCCTCGCCCTCGAGCCAACGCCCTGCCACCAGCAGCGGCACGCCGACCGAGATCCGCTGCGCAACCAAGGCCGGCGGCACGAACGCGTTCAGCATCGGCTCGTGCACCGAACCCACGTACGCGAACACACCATGATCGAGCCAACGTGCGCCAACGCAGATCGGCGACTCCGGCGCCGCGAGGCTGAACGAATGGATCATGTGCAGGCCCATCGGCCGGCCGATTGCGGGAATCTCACGAACCTTCGCGTCATGGTCCTGCAGGATGGTGAACGTATCCACGTTGCCCATGGAGTTGATGAACTGGAGATCGGGCGCCCATCCCGCGGCAGCACGGTGGCGCCATGCGGCAACTCCGCCGGGCGAGAAACGGATGGTCTCGGCCGCGAAGCCTGCCTTGCCCAGCAGGCTCGTCGCCTCCCCCACGTCGTACTGACGCACGCCGGCATTCGACGGATACGCTACGCAGTCATTGAGCCACGCGCTCTTCTGCACGAGGAAGAGCGAGCACATCGCGGCGTACGCGCTGCGGGCTTCGGATCCGAAGATCCAACCGGCAATGGCCCACCGACGCGGCGTGCGGCCATCGGCGATGCGGCAGAGCGCATCGGTCGTGGCGATGGGCTCGTTGCGGCGCGCGGGGCCGAACGGTGACGCGAACTCGACGCGCTCGCCCGGGGTGCTCTTGCCCGCCATCGAGCGGCAGATCGAGACGGCGTCGACCTCGTCGCCAAGCGCACTCCACGCGAGCCCGGTGGCCGCAATGGCATCACGAACGGCGTCGCACAGTGCAGTCGTTCGGTCAGGATCGAGTTGGTCGTTGGGCGCTCCCCAGTTGCCCACCAACGGCACGAGCACTTGCCCGCGGCCGGCTGCAAGGGCAAGCGCGGCCGGCCACGCCGGATCGGCCGGGTCGTAGAGCACGACGCCGATCGACGGCACGCCGCGACCAGCCAGCGCTTCCCTCATCGACCCGGCGCCGGGCGTCCACGCATGCACGGCGGCACCTTCGATCACCGCGGATCGCGCATCGCCCCCGGGCATGGCGCCGACCGAAGCCCGACGGAAGACGCGCTCGGGAGCGAACGACTGCAGGAAGAGCGGCGTGAAGTGATCGTCCTCGATCAGCACGGGCCATCGACGGTCGATCGTCCACTGACGTATCTCGTCCAGATACGTCGCGCCATCCGGCACGAGCACCACCTGATTGAGCACACCCTGCCTCTTCGCGAGCATCTCGCTGCGTACGCCGAAGCGGAATGGGAATGGAATCTGCTCCGGTGCCGCGGGCTGCGCGGGCACCGCTTGCGCCCGTTCCAAGGGTGCCGATGGATCAGCGATCGGCTTGTGCGCGGAGGTCGCTGCCCTTGCGCAGGCCTGCGGCATGCCGGCGAACGCCAGCGTGACCGCGAGCGCCATGCCCCAGATCGAATGGCCCGTGATCCACCTTGGTGCCGTGCGCATCATCACCCGCCTACGGGCGCCATGGCCTCGAAGATCGCGACAGCCACCAGGGCGCCGCTGATCGAACCCATCACCGGGATCCAGGCATAGCCCCAATCGCTCGATCCCTTGCCCGGGATCGGCAAGAGCGCGTGCATCACGCGCGGCGCCAGGTCACGCGCTGGGTTCACCGCGTAGCCGGTCGGGCCACCCAGGCAGATGCCGATCGTGAAGACCAGGAGCCCCACCGGCAGCGCACCCATCGCGCCGAAATCCAACGAGATCGTGCGCCCATCGTCCATCGTGCCCTGCGCTTCCTTGAGGCAGAGGATGCCGAACACGAGCACCGCGGCGGCGATCACCTCGACGAGCAGGTTGCTTGCTGGCGCTCGCACCGCCGGCGCGTTGCAGAAGGCCGCGAGCTTGGTGCGCGGGTCCTCGGTCAGCCGCCAGTGCGGCAGGTAGAGCAGCCACACGAGGAACGCACCGAACATGCCGCCGGTCATCTGGGCAAGGCACAGGCGCACGCAGTCATCACGCGCAACCATGCCCATGGCCGACATCGCCACGCTCACCGCCGGATTCAGGTGCGCCGGGCCGCCCAGGAACGCCGTGCAGTAGGCAGCGACGAAGACCGCGAGCCCCCAACCCACCGTGATGATGAAGAAGCCCCCCGGCTGCGACGGGAGCACCTGCCCCTTCGTGCGCGCGAGGATGACGTTGCCGACCACGCCGTTGCCGAGCAGCACCAGCAACGCTGTACCCAGGAACTCCGCCGCAAGATTCATGGCCGCAGGCTACACCCCGTAGCGACCACGCTCCACCTCGCGGATCGGGCGCAAGGTCGAGTCAGGGAGCAAGGACTCGGGGACGACGCGGCGCAGCCGCTCGGCGCATCGCCGCTCGACTTCATCGCGCAACCACCAGATCCACAGCGTGGCGTGCGCCCGAGCCGATCGATCGACCCATTCCTCCGCCTTGAGCCGGTCGCCAACGAGTGCATCCATCGACTCGATGAGCCGTTCCTCGGCGCGCTTGAGCTCAGGCTCAAGGTCATCCCGAAGACCGAGCACGTCGGCGCGCACGCCGCCGGGCAGATCGGCCTGCGCCAGCAGGGCGTCCAGGACCGGCATGATCCGGTGGCGCTCCCG
>JASGCG010000276.1 GCA_030054235.1 Bacteroidia bacterium | reverse complement strand
GATCTCGGTGCGTTCCATGCCGTGGCTCGAGTCGGATCGCTCAGCCACATGCAACGGATCGAAGGTCGTGTAGAAGCTCGGCCATCCGGTGCCTGAGTTGAACTTGTGCGCACTCGTGAAGAGCGGCAGCCCGCAGACGATGCAGCAGTAGCTGCCGTCCTTCTTGTTGTCCAGCAGGTTGCCGCAGAAGGCGGGCTCGGTGCCGGACTTCTGGGTCACACGGAACTGCTCCGGCGTGAGCTTGGCGGCGAACTCCTCGACCTTGGTCTTGGAGTACGGCGTGACGTCCCAGCCGGCGCGGGAGTAGACGTGCTTGGTGGTGGATGGCTTCATGTCGGTGCCGGCGGGCTTCGGCGGCGTGGCGGCTCCGGATGCAGCCGGCAGGTCGTCGATCAGCCCGCGGCGCGCGCCCTCACGGGCGGCAAAGGCACCGTAGACGGCAACGGCGGCGACCAGCGCAACGGTGGCGAACAGGCTTCGGCTCATGCGCGAAGGATAGGACGATGCGGAGAACATCGTCACACCACGTTCGTAGCACACGTTGGGTTCGTGCACGATTCGTGCGCTTCTTCCCTGCCGGGGATTGCGTGGGCGCCCGGGCACCGTAGGATCAGTTCTCTTTGGCAATCTGGGCCCGACCTGGCTTCGACCGGCCATGTCGTTCATGCAGTGGCGCGTCGTGGAGCATCCCGGCCACGTAAAAAGGATGCAACACTTACGACTGCCAACACGCAGTACGCTCTTGCGGCCTAATTAGTGCCGCACGGCAAACCCCTGACGTCCGATGAGGGGGGCGCCGCAACACATCGGGCTGGGTTCCTGGGGCTGGCATGCTTCCGGGAGCCGACACTCGCATGCCATGGTCCACGCCATGCGGCCACCCAGCAGCGGCGCGGACCGAGATGGAAGAGGTGGATACACGCGTAGATGCTGCATGGCCGCTGGTTCGGCACGGGGGTTCAACTCCCCCCGGGTCCATTTGCGCCCTCCTCACCCGGGAGGGCGCTGCCGTTTTTGGCGTTGTTCGTGTGGTCGATTGCGGGGCGCTTGCGCGGCAGCGCGTGCATGACGACCAACCGAACTCACCGCTCCCAGTCGAACGTGCGATCGGGATTGGGCACGGGCATGGGCCCGGGCATCGTGACCTGCGCTTCGCCGAGCACGGTGCCCGTGGCGAACGCCAGGTCCACGAGCGAGGTCTCGTACTGCGCGGCGGCCTCGACCTCGCGCGATTGGGCATCGGCCACGCGCGCGTTGGCATCGAGCACTTCCACGCTCGTGCGCAGGCCCACATCGAACTGACGCTGCTCGGCCAAGAGCGTTCGTTCGGCGAATCGCGACTCGAGCCGGGCCGCGACCACGCGTCGCCATGCACCGCGCACGTTGTCGACGGCGTCGTGCACTTCCTGCGTGATCGTCTGGACGCGGCTTTCCTTGGTGGCCAGCCGCTGCAGCCGGCGCGTGATCGCCTGGCTCAGGCGTGCGCGTCGGGCCTCGTTGCCCAGCGGAATGCTCGCGTTCACGCTGGCGATGAAGGGGTCAGCATCACCAAGGCTGCCGTACGCCGATGCAAGCCCGCTGTCATCGCCGAGCACCTGGTACTGGTAGTCCATCGTGAAGAGCGGCAGCGCCTCGTTGCGCGCGAGTGCCACGCGCTCGGCATCGATGGCCAGCTGCAGCTCCAGGTCGAGCAGCTCCATGCGGTTCGAGATCGCCATGCGTGTGAGCTTGGCCGGATCCAGATCCAGCCCCAGCGGATCGCTGGGGGTGGTCGGATCGAGCATGGTGGGCCCATCGACCGGGAACTGCGGTGCGTTCATGAAGCGCTTGAGCGCACGGGCGCGCAGGCGCAGCTGGTTGTCGGCCACGATGAGCTGCTCGATGGTTCGCCCGATCCCACTCTGGGCGCGCAGCAATTCGATCGGGGCGACTTCACCTTGGTCCACACGGCGCCGCGCACGCGCAAGCTGCTCCTCGGCCAAGGCGTGCTGCCGTTCGCGCACTTCCATGATGCGCCGCGCCGCATAGAGCTGCCAGTAGGACTTCTCGGCGTTGGCGAGGATGCGGATCGTCTCGAGCAGGGTCCGCGCGTCGACCTGCTGCGACTCCATCTTCGCAATCACGATGCTCGCCGTGTTGGCGCGCAGCCCGAAGCCCCGCAGGAGCGGCATCGACAGGTCGAGCTGGAAGCCCGCTTCCCACGGCTCGTCCAGGAGCGGGCTGTCGGCCTGGTTGAAGAGCGTGCCCACATTGAGCACGCCGCCGGTCGCCAGCGGGAAGTCGATGCCGAGCGCACCGCTGTTGTTGGCCGCAGGGTTGCCCGCCTCGAGGTTCTCGGCGAGCGAGTTGTCGTTGTAGGTGTAGTTGGCCTTGAGCACGGCCTCGAACTTGGCGATCTCGGCATCGAGCGCCGTCACGCCGAGCGTGGGATTGAACTGCTGCACCCGTACGTCAAGGTTGTTCTCGAGCGACCACTGGCGGACGTCCGCGAGCGTGACGTTGGCGCGCTCTGGGTACACCTGCGCCGAGTAGTCGCGCTTGCTCGCCTCGTCGACTGCGGTCTCGAGCTGGACCGGCGGGACCGCCGACTCGCTCTCGGGCTGCAGCACGGGCGGCTGGGCCAGCCGCGCCGGGTCCACGTCCGGCAGGAGCGGCGCATCGACGTAGTCGCGGCCGTTGCATCCGGCGGCGATGAGCGTGGCGAACAGGACCAGTCGAAGTCGTTCATTCATGACGAAGGGCCTCGATCGGATCAAGACGGGCTGCCTTGATGGCGGGGAACAGGCCGAACAGCACGCCGACGAGCGCACTGAAGAGGAAGCTGCCAAGCACGGCCCAGAACGGCACGCTGGCCTGTTCGAGCTGCGCACCCGGGATGCGCGTGAGCCCGAAGGCCATCAGCTTGCCGCAGGCCACGCCGACGAAGCCGCCGCTGAAGCAGAGCGCCACGGCCTCGAGCAGGAACTGCACCATGATCGCACGGCCGGTCGCGCCGACCGCCTTGCGCAGGCCGATCTCGCGCGTGCGCTCGCTCACCGAGACCAGCATGATGTTCATGATGCCGATGCCGCCCACGAGCAGGCTGATGCCGACGATGCCCCCCGCCACCGCCGTGATCCCGGCCGACAGCGTCTTGAACTGCTCGATGTAGCGATCGATCGCCTCGACGCGGAACGTCTCGGGTTCGTTGGCCCGGAGGCCGCTTCCTGCTTGTATAGTACATTACTATGTTGTATGCATACGTCTTTTGTTTCACAGAAGGT
>JASGCG010000275.1 GCA_030054235.1 Bacteroidia bacterium | reverse complement strand
CCCGTCACGGCGTGCCCGGCAAGGTCGAGCTCGATCGACGCGGGCAGTTCCGGCCACGGCCAGTCGTGCGAGGAACGACCGAGCCATGGTCCCCAGCCCACGGCGTGCATGGACGCCTCGTGCCAGGCCGATCGCGCGGCGCGGTGGTGCTTGGCCTGCAGCGTGCGCAGGTCACGCGATCGGTCGATGATCCCGGTTGGCCCGCGCACGATGAACGCGATGCGCAGGTGCGGTTCGAGGGCATCAAGCGCAAGGTCGGTTGGCTGCACGGCGAGTCCGGTGTAGGACGAGAGCCATGCGGAGAGCCGACCCCTGAGCGATCCCGTGCGATCCGCCAGGTCCGCGGCAGCTTCGCGTGCCACATCGGCCGCGGGGATGCAGCGCGTGCGGATCCGCTTGGGCAGCGTTCGGATCAGCGCTTCGATCAGCTCGTCGTGGCGACCCGGCACGAGCCAGTCGTAGGCCTCCGGATCGGCGAGTCCCAGCACCGTCAGTGGCAGCTCGGCTTCGATGCCGTCGTTCGAGGCTCCGGGCTCGTGGTGGTACTGCAACGGAATGTGCAGGCCGTGGTCATCGAGCGCGTCGGGGTACGCGCTCGGTTCCTGCGCTCGCTCGGGATCGGCGAGCAGGTCGCGCTCCGTCATGCGCAGGCTGATGGCGTGCCGCTGGTCACGCAGCCATGAGCGGAAGCTGGGCCAGGCGTGCAGTTCGGTCGGCAGTCGAGCGTCGTAGAACGCAAACTCGCTGTCGCGACCAGCCACCAGGTCATGTCGCCGCTCGCGCTCCTGCCGGGCGAGCAGCCGTTCGCGCAGCGCGATGTTGTCGGCGATGACGGCGCAGCCTCCCGGCAGCTCGCCATCGATCAAGGCGCTCTGGATGAAGACTTGGCGCGCACCCGCGGGGTCGATCGGGCCGAACGGCACGCGGCGCCGGGGGATCAACGTGAGTTCGCCCATCGTGGCTCGCTCCCACGCGGCGACGTGACCGGTCTCGATGCGCCAGTGCGGTTCGCTGACGGAACGCTCGACCATGTGCGGGGCCACGGCCTCGACCCACTCCGGTCTGATGCGGGACGCATCGCGCAGCCAGCGTCGGGCGGTCTCGACCACCTCGACCGCGACGATCCAGCGGGCCTGCGCCTTGGCGAGTGCGCTCGAGGGATGCAGCTCGGCGATCTGGCCGCTCGGCAGGCGGTATGTGCCGTCTTCCTGGCGCTGCGCGACATGCGAGACGAAGCCAGCGAGGATGGTGCGGTGCACGCGTTCGGGGTCGCTCTCCTCCGCGAGCGGCGGGACCGTGCCGGTCAGCCGCTCGGTGGCCAGGCGCTTCAGTTGAGCGTGCAGTTCATCCCACTCCCGCATGCGCATCGGGCTCAGGAACCGCTCGGCGCACCAGCGCCGTCGAGCGCTGGAGCCCAGCTCGGTGCACGCGACCCTCCACGCTCGCCAGATCTTGAGCGTGCTCATCGCATCGCTGCGCTCATCGCGCAGCAGCGCATGGGCCAGGTCCGCGCTCGCCGTGGCACCCGCCGGTCGGTCGCGGGGATCCTGAATCGCCATGCGTGCAGCAAGGATGAGCGCCTCAGCCAGGCACGTGTTGGCGTGACCAGCCAGGATCGTGCGCGCGATGCGTGGATCGAGTGGCCACTGCGCAAGGTCACGGCCGAGCCGGGTCAGCCGCAGCTCGTTGCTGAACGCCCCGAGCTCGATGAGCGTCTCCTGGGCTTCGCGCACCAGTCGGAGCGAGGGCGGATCGATCCACGGGAAGTGCTCGGCAGCGCCGAGCCCGAGAGCCGACAGCTGCAGCACGACGCCGCTCAGGTTGGCGCGCTGCACCTCGGGCACGGTGAACTCGGGGCGCAGGTCATGATCGGCTTCGCTGAAGAGCCGCACGCAGAGCCCCGGGAAGAGACGCCCGGCGCGACCGGCGCGCTGGCTGGCGCTGGCCCTCGAAATCGGCTCGATCGGCAGGCGCTGCAGTCGACTGCGCGGGCTGTAGCGGCTCAGGCGCACGAGGCCGGAGTCGACGACCCAGCCGATCCGCGGCACGGTCAGGCTGGTCTCTGCAATGTTGGTGCAGGCGATGATGCGGCGCGCAGCACCCGGTGCGAAGATGCGGTCCTGTTGGTCGCTGGGCAGCCGCGAGTAGAGCGGCAGCACCTCGACGCCCTGGAAGCGGCCACGAGCGGCTTCGACGAACTCGTGGATCTCGCGTTCGCTTGCGAAGAAGACGAGGCCATCGCCGCGTGCCTCATCGAGGCAACCCGCGACCGCCTCAATGGAGGCCTGCACGAGATCGCTGTCTGCGCCGGCCACCGTCGGTGCGTAGCGGATCTCCACAGGATGGGTGCGTCCCTCGACCTCGAGGACCGAGGCGCCATCGAAGTGCGCTGCGAAGCGGGCGGCGTCGAGGGTGGCACTGCTGATGATGACGCGGAACTCCGGGCGCTGACGCAGGATCTTCCGGAGCGCGCCGAGCAGGAGATCGATGTTCAGGCTCCGCTCGTGGGCTTCGTCGACGATGACCGCGTCGTGCCGAAGGAGCAGCGGATCCTCGCGCAGCTGGGCCAGGAGCACGCCGTCGGTCAGGACCACGAGGCGGGATCGCGGCGAGGCGCTCGATTCGAAGCGGACTTGGTGACCCACGGCCTGCCCCGGTTCGGTGCCGAGCTCGTGCGCGATGCGCGCGGCGACGCTGCGCGCCGCGACGCGCCGTGGCTGGGTGTGGGCGATCGTGCCATCGATCCCGAGCCCTGCCTCGAGGAGCAGCTTCGGCACTTGGGTGGTCTTGCCCGAGCCCGTGGCCGCGCTGATGACCAGGACCTGGTGCGTGCGCAGCGCGTCGTGCACCTGATCGCGGCAGGCGCTGATGGGAAGTTCGGGTGGATACCGGATCGTGAGTGCGTGGGAACTGCGCGAGATGCGCAGGTCGCTCGATCGCTGGATCGCAAGCTCGATCGCGCGATGGAGCTGGCTGTGGGGCTTGCCCTCGCGCACCAAGCGCTCGTAGCTGCGCAGTTGCCGACGCAGCGGCGGCAGGTCCGCGCGCAGGCACTCGGCAAGGCGCGCCTGGAACATCGCGAGGGCGCTGGACACGCGCAAAGTGTAGGGCGCGATGGTGGCCGCGCGGATGCGGCTCTGCCGCATCCAAGAGCTCACGCAGTGAGCGCTACAGGACTCGACGCCGTGAGGCGCGCAGGACTGTGCGCGGCTTTGCCGCGCGGATGCGGCTCTGCCGCATCCAAGAGCTCACGCAGTGAGCGCTACAGG
>JASGCG010000274.1 GCA_030054235.1 Bacteroidia bacterium | reverse complement strand
CGGCGCCCCAACGGAGCGACGGCCGCACAGCAAGCGCGATCATTCAGCGCATCGAACCAAAACGTCCTGGGCGGGACTTGAACCCACAGCCTTCGCCTTCGGAGGGCGACGCTCTATCCAATTGAGCTACCAAGACAACGAACGGACAAGGACTGTACCAAGGCCCCCACCGATCGCGCTAGCCTTGCCGCGTGCCCGGCACGGATGCTGTCCAACGCCCCGGATCGAGCGAGTGCCGCGCGCCGTCTGCGCGCGCGCAGACCTGGGCGCTCCACACGATCACCTGCGTGAATTCGCTGGGCACCGGCGTGCTTTGGAACGGGCTGAGCTTCCTGGTCGAGCGCGAGTACGCCTACACGCGGCAGGAGACGCTGGCGCTCTACGTCGGCACCGCGCTGGCCTATGCCGTTGCAGCATGGTGGACCGGATCGTTGCTGCGGCGGCTGGGCAACCACGTCAGTCCGCGCGCGTTCCTCGGCTGGATCTTCGTCGCGCAAGGACTGGCCGCACCGCTCGTCCTCGTCCCGGGTTCGAGCATCGGCCTGGTCGTTGCCGCGACGGTCCTCTCGGTCGCGGGCGCCATGATGTGGCCCGTCGTCGAGGCGTACGTCAGCAGCGGCAAGGATGGCCACGCCATGCGCCGCTCCATCGGGCTCTGGAGCATCAACTGGATGGTCTCCGTCGGTGCGTGCCTCTTGCTCATGGCGCCGCTCTACGCCACCGGCCACACGCGCTGGGCCATGGTCGCGGTGCTGCCGATCAGCGTGCTCAGCATCGTGTGCCTTCGTTTCCTGCCACGCGAACCCGCGCCCCACGGAGCGGAACACCACGACGCCCCTGAGTCGTACCGACCGATGCTCGCCAGCGCGCGCGTGCTGCTGCCGACGGCGTACGTGGTGGTCGGGGCGATCAGCCCGATCCTTCCCTACGCGATCGATGCCCTCGCGATCGATCCCGCGTGGCGCACGCCGCTGGGCTCACTCTGGCTCTTCGCACGCGCGGCGGCAGTCTCGGTGCTTGCCCTCACGCACTTCTGGCACGGCCGTTGGCAGGGACTGGTGCTCGCGGCACTCGCGCTCGCCGCTGGCTTCACGATGGCTGCCCTCGCACCCAACACCATCACGCTCGTCGTCGGCCTCGTGTCGATCGGGGTCGGGCACGGCTTGCTCTACTACAGCGCGCTCTACTACGCGATGCGCCTTGAGCGAGCCGACGTGGATGCGGGCGGCATGCACGAGGCCCTGATCGGCGTGGGCTACGTGGTCGGCCCGGGTGCCGCACTCGCCGGCGGCATGTGGAACGGCGCACGAGGCATCGTGATCGTGGAGCTCATCGTGCTGGCGATGGCGATGCTGCTGGCGCTGCGGGCGTGGCGGCGGGCGGTGCGACCAGCCACTCCATGACGACAGGCAGCACGGTGGGAACGATCATCGTGTGACCCTCATCGCCGTGCACGGTGCACTCGATGCGCGCGCCGCGCTCACGAAGCGACTGGGCTGATGCAGCGATGCGTGCAGCTTCCATGAGCGGATCCAGCGCGCCCAGCTCGACGCGGATCGGCGGCAGCGCCTTGATCGCGGCATCGTCCATGGCCCCGCTGCCAGTGCCCGGCACGCCGCCGAAGCCGCCCCAGCCCGCAAGCAGCGATGCTCGTGCGATCGCCGCAGGCCGCGCACGCACGATCGAACCCGTCGCGGCTGCACCCATGCTGTGACCCACGACCGCGACCCGCGCAGGGTCGATGCCCCACTCGGTCGCCAGACGCTTGACGAGGCCATCGAAGAGCACCGTACTCGTGGCGAAGACGGTCGTGTTGGGTGCCACCACCACGCAGCCGAGCCGCTCGGCCTGACGGACGATTTCGCCCTGGCCGTAGGCCGAGAAGAACATGCACTCGTCACCGCCTGCGCCGTGCAGTGCAATCACGAGCGGCGGCTTCGATCCGGCGCGAACGGAGTCGGGCACGAACACGCGGCACGGCAACCGCACACCGCCCACATCGATCGTGCGCCACTGGTCCCCACGACGCCCGACGAAGAGCGGTTCGCCGCGTTCGAGTCGGTTGAGGTCCTCGTGCACCATCGACCAGACCTGCGCCTGATCCATGACGAGCTGGACGGTGCGACGGGGCGACGAATCGTTGGTCAGGAGCGCCGCCCGCGCCCGCGCCTCGTCGAGGTCGGTCGCTGAAGCTCGCCCTGCCGCCGCGGCAAGGTCGATCGCACGCTCAGCCTTGTGACGGAGTTCATCGGGCGACGCATCCGTGACGGGCACGGCGCGCAGTCGCAGCCAGTCGCTGGCAGGATCCTTCGAGACGCGAACGTCGATCGTGCGCGCCCCCACATCCTCGCTCATCGTCAGCGTGACGGTGGCAGGCGGCGTGATCTCAAGCGGCTCCCCGCCGCCGGCACGGAGCGTGATGGGCACAGTCACACCCGACCGTGGTGCTTCCACGATCACGGCCATCGAGGCCTCGTCGGCGCGGAGCGCGCTCCGTGCGGGAGCCACGCGGACCTGCATGGCGCGGAGCAGGTCTTCGCGCTCGGCGGCACCCTGCACGCCGAGCACATCGAGCGTGAGCGCATCCAGCGCGTCGACGGCCTCGGCGAGCCGATTCTGGAAGAAGAGCAGCGTGAGCGAATCGAACCGGCGATTGAGCTCAGCGCGCGGCATGCCCGTGGGGCGATCGGCCACGGCGGCTTCGAGCCGCTGGAACGCCGCGGCCAGCTCCGCCTTGCTCACAGCGGCCGGCGCCGCGACCTGCGCGCCGGCCAAGCTTGCGCAGCACGCCAGCGCCACCACGCATATCCAGCGCAGACCGCTCATGACGCCGGCGCCTTGATCGCCGAGAGCGCGCGAAGGGCGGCGTCACGTGCGGTCGCGTGGTCCACGATGGGCCGCGGATACGTCTCGCCAAGCACCACCCCTGCTGCCGCGAGCACCGCCGTGGGCGCTTCCCATGGCTTGTGGATGAGCTTGTTCGGGAGCTGCGACAGCTCAGGGACCCATCGACGGACATAGATCCCATCGGCGTCGAATTTTTCACCTTGCAGCACCGGATTGAAGATTCGGAAGTACGGCGCGGCATCGGCGCCGCAGCCCGCGCTCCACTGCCAACCGAGCGAGTTGCTCGAAAGATCCGCATCGAGCAAGGTGTCCCAGAACCAGTCAGCCCCGTGCCGCCAATGCTGCCGAAGGTGCTTGACGAGGAACGAGCTCACCACCATGCGCACGCGATTGTGCATCGTGCCGGTGGCCCACAGCTCCCGC
>JASGCG010000273.1 GCA_030054235.1 Bacteroidia bacterium | reverse complement strand
GGAACGCAAAGGGATCGAGTGGCTGATCGAAGGTCGGATCGAGCGACTCCTGCCGCACCAGCTCGCGGAACCGATGCTGCGCCGGGCTCCCCAGACCGGTGGGCGCATCGGGATTCAGCGTGCCGGCATCCCAGTAGCCGTTGTGGACCGTGAGCCCCTCGAAGAGCGGCCAACCGAAATTCTCGCGCGGGCCGTCGCAGACCTGCACGTCTTCCCACGTGCTCCAGCCCACGTCACCGATCACGATGCGACCTGGGTTCGCGAGCGCAGGATCGGTCGACCCGGTGCCGGGCTCGATCCATGCCCGGAACGGATTGCGAAGCCCCAGCGCGAAGACGCGGCTCTTCGCCGATCGCGGCGCGGCGGCGTCGAACCATGGATTGCTGGCGACGCCGTTGCCGGTGGCCGGATCAAGACGAAGCACCTTGCCGTTGAGGCAGTCGATGAGCTGCGACCTGAACGCTCCAATGTTCTCCTTCGAGCGCAGGATGCCCCGCGTGAGGCCATCGTTCACCCAGCCGTCGGCGACCTGGCCGCCGGTGTCCACCTCGATGTAGCTCGCCGCATCGCCGGTGGTGACCAGCAGCGTGCCGTCACGACCGAACATGAGCGTGCCCGGGCCATGCGACTGGTGCACGATCGGGATCCCGGTCGAGGCGCTCTCGCCCAGCAGCACCGTGCGCGAGGCCGGATCGATCGCCGTGAAGCCCGATTCGGGCGTGAGTCGGTAGCGCGTGATGCGGCCGATGGTGGCCGTGAAGTACGTGTCGGTCGTAGGGCTGTACTGCGGCGTGCCGGCGAGGTCGAGATGGTGGCGATCCACGACGTACATCAGGTAGATGAAGCCGTTCTGCGCGATCTGCGGATGCGCCACGACCGACATGAGGCCGTAGTCGCGCCACCCGCCGACTTCGTCGCGCAGGTTCAGCGCGGGTGCCGAGGCGCGCGATCCATCGGCTTCGAGGAGCCACACCGCACCCTGCCGTTCCCACACGAGCGTGCGGCCCGCGGGCAGTGGTTCGGTGCCCATGACCTCGTTCCACGAGCCGCCGACGAACGACTTGGCGATACCGATCGGTGGTGCAGCATGCGATGCAGCCACGACTTGGGACGCGAGGAGCGACAGGGCAGCGGCGCACAGCATGGTCCTGAAGGCTAGCACCACCGGCTCCGCAGGCGAATGTGCCTTCACGAAGTCCGTGCAGGTCGCTTGAAGGTTCTTGACCCTCCGCTCACGCGGCGTTCATGCAGGTCAGCGTCAATGCTCGCCCCCGGCGCCGCCGTGTCGCTGCGGGAACCGATCCAGAACCGAACCAGAGGAACGATGCCATGTCGATGATTGCCATCACGCTGTCGGCTGCTGCACTTGCAGGCACGCCGACCGCCGACTTCCGCCTGACCGTGCTCCACACCAACGACACCGAGAGCAAGCTGCTCTACCCATCGAGCTCGCAGCAGGCTTACGGTGGCGTTGCGCGCTTCAAGACCAAGGTCGACCAGCTGCGCGCCGCGGCCGATGCCGAGGGCGGCGTGGTCATGGTCAGCAGCGGCGACAACGTGCTTGCGGGCCCTGAGTGGAACGCGAGCCTGTCGCTGCCGGCCGGCAGCCGCTACTACGACGCCGTCGGCCTCCAGGCCATCGGCTACGACGCGATCTGCATCGGCAACCACGACTTCGACTTCGGTCCGGAGATCCTGGCCAACCTGATCAACGGCTTCACCGACGGCACGCCGTTCCTGTCGTCGAACCTTGATGTGTCCCCGGAACCCTCGCTCGCGGCGCTCGCCACCGCCGGCCGCATCCGCGCCAGCGTGACCACCACGACCGATGGCCGCACCATCGGCTTCGTCGGCGCCACGACCACGGACTTGCCCTTCATCTCGACCCCTGGCGATGTCATCGTCAACACCGACGTGGCCGAGCGCATCCAAGCGCAGGTCGATGCGCTCACGACCAAGGGCGTGAAGTACATCGTCGTCATGACCCACCTGCAGGGCATCAGCGCAGAGCGACTGCTGGCCCAGTCGCTGCGCAACGTCGACGTGCTTGTCGCCGGCGGCGGCGATGAACTGCTCTGGAACGCAGGCCAGCTCCTGGTGCCGGATGACGCGGTCGACGCCAACAGCGACGGCGTCCCCGACATCCGCTACGGCGCGTATCCGCTGTACGAGTCCGACGCCGATGGCAAGCAGCTGCCGATCATCACGACCCGCGGCGACTACCGCTACGTCGGCCGCCTCGTGGTCGACTTCGATGCCGACGGCAACGTGCTCGCGGTCGACCCGACCAGCGGCCCGGTCCGCGTGGCGAGCACCGCGCAGGCCGATGGCGTCATCGAGGATGCCGGGGTGAAGGCGGCCGTGACGGATCCGGTCGCGGCCTCGGTCGCGGGTCTGGCGGCCAACGTGATCGCCCAGTCGGCCGTTGCCCTTGACGGCCGCACGAGCGTCATCCGCACGAAGGAGACCAACGAAGGCAACCTCTGCGCCGACTCGCTGCTGTGGCAAGCCCAGCAGCTTGCGGTGCAGGAAGGCCTTCCGCTGCCGGTGATGAGCTTCCAGAACGGTGGCGGGATCCGCAACAACAGCATCCTCGCTGCCGGCAAATTCACTGAGCTGAACACCTTCCAGATCCTGCCCTTCTCGAACTTCGTCGCGATCGTGCCGAACGTTCCGATGTCGACCATCAAGGCGCTCCTCGAGAACGCAGTCAGCCGCGTGAGCCCCTCGCCGGGCTATCCGTCGTCGGGCAACGGTCGCTTTGCCCAGGTCGGTGGATTCAGCTTCAGCTACTTCGTCGACACGGTCCCCGGCCAGCGCGTGCGTGACGTGATCCTGAACGACGGCACCATGCTCTTTGACGAAGGCATGGCCGTGAACCCCAAGGCAACGGTTGCGATCGCGACGATCGACTTCCTCTGCCGCGGCGGTGACGAGTATCCCCTCAACGGACTGCCGTTTGAGAACCTCGGCGTGTCGTACCAGCAGGCGCTGTTCAACTACGTGACGCAGGGCCTCGGCGGACAGATCACCGCCGCGGATTACCCGACCGCGGGCGAAGGTCGCATCGTGCGCATCGACAGCCCGGCGGACTTCGACAACAACAGCATCGTCAACGGTGCTGACCTCGTGGTGCTGCTCGGCCAGTGGGGCGGACCCGGCAGCGCCGACCTGAACGGCAGCGGCACGGTGGATGGCGACGACTTCGCCATGTTCCTGGCCACCTGGACCGAGCCGGGCATTCCCGAGTGATCCAATCGGTCAGTCAGCTGACCTCCT
>JASGCG010000272.1 GCA_030054235.1 Bacteroidia bacterium | reverse complement strand
GTCGATGGCACGGATCTGGTCCCGCGCGACGGCCTTTGCAGTTCAATCAGCGTGGCCCAAGTGATCGATGCGATCGACGGTCGCAGCGGTGGCCGTGGACTCATGTGACGTTGCAGGGTGGAGCCGCGAGCGCCCGGCTGCAGGCCGCCGTCACCTCAGCCGCAGTGATCGTGGCAACAGGCTTGCCCTGACCGGCAACCACTCCATCCACGTGCCCCCACGAAGGCTTCCACAGCCGATGGATGCCATGACGGAACAGCGCCACCACAGGGACCGGGGTCGTGGCCGCCAAGTGCATGATGCCGTTGTCGAGGGTCAGGACAAGCCGGGCCCGCATCATTGCGGAGACGACTTGCGGAAGTCGCAGCGCACCACGGAGATCCACCGCTAGGCCGCGCTTCACCACATCGTCCTCGGCATCGACGCCCAGCCAGTGAGCCTTCTGCGCTCCAGGTGCGGCACCGACCAGTCCGACGGACAAACCACGGTCCCGAAGGCCCTCAAGGGCACTCACCCAACCCTCGTTGGACCAGATCTTCTCGGGCAGGCTCGCGCTCATGGCGATCAGGACGTCGGGTTGCTCGCCATCCCACTGCTCTTGCCGCACCTGCGCCTGCGGCACGTCCCCTTCGAGGTAGGCGAGCCGACAGAAGAACTCGCCGATGTATGGTGACTGCAGGAAGGGATGCCGTGCCCGGACGTCCAAAGAAGTCCACGCTCGGTCGGCCCACAAGGCACCGCGATCGTCATCCGGCCAGGCGAGCGACTCACCCGACTCGGTGAGCGCCGGCCCACATACGCGCGTGGCAGCTCCGCACAGCAGACGTGGAAGGGCCCTCGCCTGTTCGCTGTCCTCGATGTTGATCACGAGGTCGAGCGAACTCGACTGAGCGGCGCGGGCCCGTACGGTCTCCTCTGGTTCACGGAGGAACTCATTGAGGGCATCGAAGACGCACCCCGGCCCGACGAGCTCACGCACACGGCTGCCCGACCAGAGTTCCAGCCGAGCTGACGGGAAGCGCCGCCGGAGCATGACGGCCATGCTGGTGGCGATCACGAAATTGCCGATTGCATCGTTGGCGATCACTGCGATGTGCGGTGCCGGCGGCAGCGGCTCGTTCGACCAACGTCTCATCCATGCATTCTAGTCACCCGGACCGATACCATCGTCCGGGATGCGCCGACGCTTCCTGATCATCCGTCTCGGTGCGATCGGTGACATTGTGGTCACCACCACGCTGCTCCATGGACTGAGGGCGACTTGGCCGGATGCCCACATCGGATGGCTGGTTGACTCGCGGCTCGCCGGGATGCTCGAGGGCGTCGATGCACTCGACCGTATCCACCGATGGGACCGGGTGGGCTGGGCAAGAAGCCTTGGACCATTGAGGCTGCGAGAACTCGGGGTGGCGTTGGCCGCACTGCGGGCCGAGCTCCGTGCCGAGGCCTACACCACCGTGCTCGATGCACAGGGCCTGCTCAAGAGCTCAGCGCTGGCGTTGCTGGCAGGCGCACCGCAGCGCTGGGTCCTCCGTCCGCGGGAGGGCGCCTCGATCCTGGCCCATCATGCCGTCCCCGCCCGAGAGAGGATCAGGCCGGGCGATGAATACCGCGACCTCCTCCGGGCCTTGGGTGCCCACGGCGCCGACGGTGCACGCATGGGATTGCAGGCGTCAGCACGCGCGACCGAATCCGCGCGGGCACTGGTCTCACGACTTCAGCGCTCCGATGGATTCGTTGCGCTCTGCCCATTCACCACCCGACCGCAGAAGCACTGGTTCGACGACCGCTGGGCGGACCTCACCCGCATCCTCGCGGCCTGTGGGCTGCGCTGCGTGATCATGGGCGGTCCGCAGGATCGGGTCCGGGCTGAGTCCATCAGGGATGCCTCGGTTCCTGGCACGGTGTCCATTGCGGGCGAGGCGCCGCTGGAGATCTCCGGCGCGCTGCTCGCGCTCGCACACCTCACCGTCGGTGTCGATACAGGCCTGACGCACTGGTCGATGGCTCACCGCGTCCCAACTGTGGCACTGCTCGGGTCTGCGCTTCCCTACACCACCGCCTTCGATGGCTCGATCGTGCTGAGGCAACCCATGGCGTGCTCGCCGTGCGATCGACGGCCCACCTGCAGCGGTCGCTTCGACTGCATGAGGGCCTTGGGCACGGAACGTGTCGCCCAAGCAGCGCTCACCCTGCTGGGGCAGCCTGCCCGCGCTTGAGCTGTTGCTGCCTTTTCTCCTCGCCCCGGGAATGCAAGTAGAGCAGCCCAAGTCCGACCAGCAGGCTCACGTCGGCGACGTTGAAGACCCACGGGAAGATCTCGGTGGCGCCACCCGGCCACGACAGGCCGAAGGGCAGGTTCCAGCGCGGCAGCATGTGCAGGAAGTCCCGAACGGCACCAACGAAGAGGCGGTCGTAGAGATTGCCCAGGCCGCCGGCGAGGACGAGCGCAATGCCAACATGCGCCAGCGTCATGCGCTCGCGCGTCCACCTGGCGAAGATCCACAGCCCGACGACCACGGCGAGCACCGAGAAGCAGACGAACAGCCAGCGCTGCTGCTGGCCGATGCCGAAGACCGCTCCGCGGTTGAGGACCAGATGGAAGTCGAGCAGGCTCCCGGGAAGCGCGCGCATGCCTTCGTGGAACGGCAGGCGGTACGACGCATCGGCGACCGTGTCACGATCGGGCAGCACGATCGGATAGCCCGCGACATGGTCAAACGACCAGGACTTGCTCCACAGATCGAGGGCGAGCGAGGCCACCAGCACACCAACGAGCACGCCCCACGCCCGCGGCGAGGTCCATGCTGGGCGTTGTGCCATGGGCTGCGTGCTCATGGTCGCTTCATGGTCGGTTCACGATCGGCTGACGCACCACATCAACGCCGCATCGTCAGGGACGTGGCCGGGACTTCTCAACCTGTCGTGCGGCCTCGACCGTGTACTTGGCCCACGGCATGGCGGCCAGGCGCCCCTTGGGGATCGGCTTGCCGGTCAGCATGCACATGCCGTACGTGCGATCGGCGATGCGCTTGAGCGCTTCGTCGATCTCCTGCACGATGCCGCGCTCGGCCTGGGCCATGCCGATGTTGAAGTCCTGGTCGAAGGTGTCGGTGCCGACATCGGCCATGTGCAGCGGCATGTTGCTGAGGTTGCCGCCGCTGCTCTTGAGGGCTTCTTCCTCGAGGTCGTGCACACGGCCCGCGAGCTCGCGGCGCATGCGGTTCAGGATGTCGCGGTAGCCCTCGAGCTCCTTCGGCGTGAGCTTGGTCTTGGTGAGCACGACCGGCGCAGG
>JASGCG010000271.1 GCA_030054235.1 Bacteroidia bacterium | reverse complement strand
TGCTCATCCACGTGCGCTGGCGCGTGAAGGACAAGGGCCTGTGGACGGCGATCCTCGCGGTCGTCGGTGCCGCGGTCATGCTCTTCAACTGGATCGTGATCAACTTCGTGATCACCGGCCTGCACTCGTACGCGTGAGCCGACGCTGTGTCGGACGAGCGCACCGGGCCTGCGTCCACTGCTTCGGCGCACACGACTTGGCTCCGATCAGGTGCCTCGTTGGGTTCACCGCCCCCCTCGGCCTCACGCCGCCTGGTCGCGCGTGCCGTCGGCGTCGATCTCGTCGAGGTAGCGGGTCGACACGATCAGCATCGGGCTGATGATGCGGATGTCGCTGTCGCGCCGCGGCGACGACACGACGAGTGATCGCCCGTTGCCACTGAGCAGCGCGAAGTCATGGTGCACCACATCCACGGACTGGCCATCGGCAAGGAAGAGCCGGAACGGCCTGAAGGGCAAGGCGTTGATGAGTCCGCGCAAGGCGTCGGTGTTCATTGGAACCTCCAAGGTCATCCTAAATCGGCGTGCCACGCGACTCGACGAAACCGATTGAATTTCGGTGAAGTTCGCTCATCGCTCCGCCCGCCTCACGATTCGCGCTTCGTCCTTCGGTTTGCGACCTTCGCCCATCACTCCGCCCGCCTCACCCATCCGCAAGCGAGACGCCGCGGCGCTCCTTCACGAGCAGCAGGCCGACCACGAACGTCATCGCGGCGATGGCGATCGGATACGCCAGCCCGGCGTAGATGTTGCCGGTCCTGTCGACCAGCAGCGTCGCCACGTACGGCGTGAGCCCGCCGAAGACACCGTTGCCGATGTGGTAGGGCAGCGACATCGACGTGTAGCGGATGCGCGTGGGGAAGAGCTCGACGAGGAACGCCGCGATCGGCCCGTAGACCATCGTGACCAGCAGCACCTGCACGAACACCAGCGCCACCATCATCACCTGGTTGAAGGGCTCGGCGAAGTGCATCATGCCTTGGTAGATCGGCACGTACAGCAGCGCAGCGAGCAGGCAGCCCGCGAGGATGATCGGCTTGCGCCCGATCCGGTCGGACAGGCTTCCGAAGAGGACGAAGAACGGCGTGGCGAGCAGCAGCGCGTAGACGACCGTCAGGTTTGCCTGCACGAACTCGATGCCTGCCACACGCTGCAGGAAGAACAGCGCGTAGAACTGGCCCGTGTACCAGACCACGCCCTGGCCCGCGACGGCGCCGAAGAGCGCGATCAGGACCAGCCGCCGGTTCTCCGGCCGCGCGAAGCTCTCGGCGATCGGGTTGCGCGAGAGGTTGCCGGTGCTCTTGGCCTTGGCGAAGAGCGGCGATTCCTCCATGCGGATGCGAATCCAGTACGACAGGATCACCAGCAGGATCGAGAGCAGGAAGGGGATGCGCCAGCCCCAGTCCTCGAACGCATCCTTGCCCAGCCAGTGCCGGCACGCCAGGATCACGCCCAGTGATGCGAAGAGCCCAAGCGTGGCGGTCGTCTGGATGAAGCTCGTGTAGAAGCCTCGTCGCGCATCGGGCGCGTGCTCGGCGACGTAGGTTGCCGCGCCGCCGTACTCGCCGCCGAGTGCCAGCCCCTGCACCAGGCGCAGCAGCGTGAGCGCGAGCGGTGCGAGCACGCCGATCTGCTCGTAGCCCGGCAGCAGCCCGATCAGGAAGGTCGAGCCGCCCATCAGGAGCAGCGTGACGAGGAAGGTGTACTTGCGCCCCACGAGGTCGCCGAGCCGGCCGAACACGATCGCGCCGAACGGCCGCACGATGAACCCCGACGCGAAGATCGCGAGGGTCTTCAAGAAGCCCGCCGTCGGATCGTCGCCGGGAAAGAACTTGGCGCCCAGGATCGTCGCGAGGCTGCCGAAGAGGTAGAAGTCGTACCACTCGATCAGCGTGCCCGCGCTCGCCGCGCCGATCACCCGCCAGATCAGCGACTTCGGGGCGGGGGTGTGAGCGGACGATTCAGCGAGGTTGCCCATCAGGTCTCCTGCTTTTCACCCCGCCTCACCCCGCCTTGCCGGCAAAGCGCACGGCGCCGCCGAGCGATTCCTGGATGCGGATGAGCTGGTTGTACTTGGCGTTGCGGTCGCTGCGGCAGGGGGCGCCGGTCTTGATCTGGCCGCAGTTGGTCGCGACCGCAAGGTCCGCGATCGTCGCGTCCTCGGTCTCGCCGCTGCGGTGGCTCAGCACCGCTCGGTAGCCGGCCTTGTGCGCCATATCGACCGCGCGCAGCGTCTCGCTGATCGTGCCGATCTGGTTCACCTTGACCAGGATCGCATTGGCGCAGTGCTCGCGAATCCCGCGCTCGAGGAAGTGCGGGTTCGTCACGAACAGGTCGTCGCCCACGAGCTGCGTGGTCGCGCCCAGGCGCTTCGTGAGCTTCGCCCAGCCGGCCCAGTCGTCCTCGGCCAGGCCATCCTCGATCGAGCAGATCGGCCACTTCGTGCACCAGCCCGCCCAGAGCTCGATCATCTCGTCGCTCGAGGCGACCTTGTCGGGCGCACTCTTGAAGAAGCGGTAGCCGACCTTGCCCACGGCCTTCGCCTCGTTGGCGAGTTCGCTCGTCGCCGGGTCAAGCGCGATCCGGACCTGACGGCCGAGGTCGTAGCCCGCCTTCTCGACTGCGCGCGCGATGTAATCGAGCGCTTCCTCGTTGCTCTTCAGGTTGGGCGCGAAGCCGCCTTCGTCGCCGACGGCCGTCGACAGGTGCGCATCGTGCAGCACCTTGCGCAGGGCGTGATAGATCTCGACGCCCGCACGCAGCGCATCGTCGAAGGTGTCGAAGCCCCACGGCTGCACCATGAACTCCTGGAAATCCACGGTGTTGTCGGCGTGCTTGCCGCCGTTGAGGATGTTGAGCATCGGCACCGGCAGCGTGCACGCCGCCGCGCCGCCGAGGTAGCGGTACAGCGGCAGGTCGCAGCCGACCGCGGCCGCGTGGGCGACCGCCATGCTCACGCCGAGCGTGGCGTTCGCGCCGAGCTTGCCCTTGTTGTGCGTGCCGTCGAGCGCCAGGAGCAGGCGATCGATGCCCTCCTGATCGCGCGCATCAGCGCCTTCGAGGTTCGGCGCAATCACCTCGTTCACGTTGGCGACGGCCTTCGCCACGCCCTTGCCGAGCCAGCGGGTCGTGTCACCATCGCGCAGCTCGACCGCCTCGTGCTCGCCGGTGCTGGCGCCGCTGGGCACGGCAGCGCGGCCGGTGGCACCATCGTCGAGCGTGACCTCGCACTCAAGCGTGGGATTGCCGCGACTGTCGAGGATCTGGCGCGCGTGGACGGCATCGATCGAGAAGCTCATGGTGGTGT
>JASGCG010000270.1 GCA_030054235.1 Bacteroidia bacterium | reverse complement strand
GTCGGGCGAGCTCGCGATCGCCCGGCTGCGCAACCATGCCTCGGGCTTGACCTGCGTCAGAGCGATGGCCCCAAGGCCGCCCGCCAGCACCGCCACGCCCGCAGCCATCAGCAGCAGGCCGCGGCGGCGCGAGGACCGGCTCACGCGCCCCGCCACCGCGTCACGATGACCGTGTCGTTCTGCCCGCCGAAGCCGAACGAATTGCTCAGGCACGTGTCGACCTTGGCCGCGCGTGCGGTGTTGGGCACGTAGTCGAGATCGAGCTCGGGATCGGGATTGGCGTAGTTGATCGTCGGCGGCAGCATGCCGTGGCGGATCGACTGCACGCAGGTGATGAACTCGACCGCACCGGCCGCGGCGATGAGGTGCCCCATCATGCTCTTGATCGAGCTCATGGGGATCGACGGAGCGAGCTCGCCGAAGACGCGCTTCACGCCGATCGTCTCGATGGAGTCGTTCTCCTTCGTGCCCGTGCCGTGCGCGCTGATGTACTGGATCGGCGGGCGCCCATCGTCGAGGCGCTTGTGGGGATCGATCCCCGCCTGCGCGAGGGCCTGCGTCATGGCAGCGGCGGCGCCACGGCCATCAGGCTGGATGTCCGTGATGCGGAAGGCATCGGCGCTCGAGCCGTAGCCGATGAGCTCGGCCAGCGGCGTGGCGCCGCGCGCCATCGCATGCTCGAGCGTCTCGAGCACGACCATGCCGCTGCCCTCGCCCATGACGAAGCCGTCGCGGCCGATGTCGAACGGCCGGCTCGCCTTCGTCGGGTCACCCTTGAAGGTGCTGAGCGCGGTCAGCCGGTTGAAGCCGGTGATGCCCAGCGGGTGGATCATCGTGTGGGTGCCGCCGGCCAGCATCGCGTCGGCATCGCCGCGGCGCAGGATGCTGCAGGCCTCGCCGATCGCCTGCGTGCTCGCGGCGCACGCGGTCAGGCAGTTGTAGCTCGGGCCCCTGATGCCGAACTCGCGCGCCAGGTGCGCCAGCGGCATGTTGGGCTCCTGCTCAACCTCGCGCGCACGATCGAGCATGCGCTGTGCGGCATCGAACCAAGCACCGCCGACACGATTGGACGCGGCATCCCAGCCCGCCACGTTGGCGGCGAAGTAGTTGGCGGTATCGATCACGCCCTCGCCGGCACCGAGGTACATGCCGACGCGACGCAGGCTCGGCGCGGGCCGCTCATCGAGCCCGGCCTGGGCCCATGCCTGACGCGCGGCACCGAGCGCGTACTTGCTGTTGAGGCCGGCGGTCACGTGCGCCTCTGGGTGCTTCACGAACGCATTCACGTCGTAGTCGCGCACTTCGGCAGCGAAGGTCGTGGGGAACGTGCGTGCATCGAAGCGCGTGATCGGCGCCATGCCGCACTCCGAGCGCATCATGCGGCCCCAGACGCCCTCGAGATCATGGCCGAGGGGCGTGACCCAGCCCATGCCGGTGACGACGATGCGCACGCTCATGACGCCCTCCGCAGGATGATGGCGGCGTTCTGTCCGCCAAGGCTCGTGGTCAGCACCAGCACCGCACGCAGCGCAGCCGGGCGCGACACCGCAGCCGCTGCATCGAGGCCAGGCGTGGCAGCCGCGTTCAGCCGCGCGGGAATGGACTGGGTTGCGAGCATCTGCACGCCGGCGCAGGCCGCGAGCGCTCCGGTGCCGGCGCCGCAGAAGCCGGCATTGGGCACGACGGTCGCGATCGGCAGCGTGGACAGCCGCGCGCCAAAGACGCGCTCGAGCGCAGCGCGCTCGCCGGCATCGACCTCGGGCACGGCGCAGCCGGTCGGCACGATCGCATCGATCTCGCCAGCGGTCATGCCGGCGTCGTCAAGTGCAGACTCGATCGCAGCCGCGATGTCCTCGCCGCTCTGCGAGAGATCCATGCCCATCGTGTCGGCGCAGACGGACTGACTGGCACCGAAGCCAGCCAGTTGCGCCAAGGGGGCCTTGCCGCGGCGCGCAGCCGATTCGGCGGATTCCACCACGAGGATGCCTCCGCCCTCACCGAGCACGGAGCCGCAGGCCTCGGCATCGAAAGGACGCACGAGCTCGGGGCCCTGCGCACCGGCTGGCATGTTGCGCAGGCGACCGCTGTACCAGTTGCGCATCAGGCCCATCTGGTTCACGCGGCTCTCTGCGCCGCCCGAGAGGCACGCATCCGCATCCCCGCGGCCGATCACGCGCATGCTCTCGCCGAGCGACAGGAGCGCGCTCGATTCACCGCAGGTGATCGTGTTCGACGGCCCCTGGCAATCGTGGATGATCGTCACGTGGCACGCCAGCATGTTGGGCAGGTACTTCAGGAGCCAGAGCGGCGTCAGGTTGTTCATGCCGCCGCTGCCCCACGCGCCCAGGTCGACCTTTCCGTCGGTGGTCGTGCTGGTCACGAGCGCGGCCGTCAGTTCATCGATGTCGGCCGCGATGAGGCCCGCGCCGATGTGCGCGCCGAAGCGCTCCGGGGCGATCGTCACCGACGTCGCACCCTCGGTGCCCCGGGTCACCAGGCCCGCGCTCTGCACCGCCATGTGCGCGCCCGCGACCGCGATCTCAATGTCGCGGGCCATGACCTTCGTGCCCTTGCGGTAACTCTTGGGCACGAGCGTGCGCACGTCGAAGCCTTCCGGCAGCACGCTCGCGAACGGGCACCCGAAGGAACCCGTCTCGAACCGATCGATGCGGCGGATGGCACTCGTGCCTGCGGTCAGGGCCTGCCAGAACGGCTCAAGGCCCACGCCGAGGCCGCACACCGGGCCTAAGCCGGTGATGACGACGTGTGTGGCGCTTCGTCCCATGGGAGCGCCGGAGGATACCGGGCCCGGGCGAGGCAGGACGCAAAGGGATTCCTCGCATGAATTGTCTGGATTGATGCAACCCCAGTGCGGCTGGCCGCGGAGTCAAGCGGTCGGGGCGAACCCTCCCCCTCGCGCTTCGGCAATCCCTCCGTTTCAACACATCCTGTTCGGGGAAGAGAAGGAAGACCATGACCACTCCCTCTGTGGCTTTGTGCGTTTCGTGCGCGTTGCTTGCGTCGGCGTCGGCTTCGGCGAATTTCACCGGTTTCACCGTTGACCGCGTGATCACCACTGCAGGCAACACCCAATACAAGGTCTACGCCAACTTCAACGCGGCGAACCTTGTCTTCCTCGGCGCGTTCAATTGGCAGATCCTCGGCGGTCCCTTGAACGCCCGCCACCAGGATGCTGCCGAGGATGCCGACGGCAATCCCTCGCAGTCGTGGAGCGCGAGCGCAAATCTGCTCGGTTCCGTCGCGCGCGACAACGACTCGTGGGTTTCGGCCTCGGGATCGGGCACCG
>JASGCG010000269.1 GCA_030054235.1 Bacteroidia bacterium | reverse complement strand
GCGCCGATGGCCTTGGGCGCCATCTTCGGTTCGAGCCGCGGGTCCGGCTCGCGCGCGAACTCGTCGATCACTTCGGTGACCGGCTGGGCGCCATGATCGATGTCAGCGATGGACTGGGTCGGGATCTCGACCGCGTGGCGCGCGCAAGCGGCGTGGCGGTGCTCGTGGAAGGTGACCGGATCCCGGTGCAGGGGGGCTGCACGCTCGAGCAGGCCTTGCGCGATGGCGAGGACCACGAGCTGGCGTTCACGCTTCGCGCGGAAGCAGCCGAGGACCTGCCCGCAATCCTCGCCGGCGTGCCGCTCACGATCATCGGTAGGGCGCGCGCCGCGGGCGACCTGCACCAGGTTGGAGCACGGGTCTTCCTGGCGGGCGCCTGGCACGCCATGGGCTCGATGGGATGGGAGCACGGGCCGAGCGCGGGCGCGTAGCCTTCGGCCATGACTGCCGTGCAGGATGCGATCGTCAAGACCGCTGAGGAAACCGAGCGTGTGGCCGCCGAGCTCGCGCGCACGCTGCGCCCGGGTGATGTCGTGGCGCTCGACGGTGAACTGGGCAGCGGCAAGACAAGTTTCGTGCGTGGCCTGGCCGGCGGTCTGGGCTGCGAGGGCGTGGTGAACAGCCCGACCTTCGTGCGCATGCAGCACTACGCCGGTGATGGCGGCGAGCTCGTGCACATCGATGCCTACCGGTTCGAGGGCGAGGCCGACCTGGCGCAACTGGGCTGGGACGAGCTCCTCGATGGACGGCGGGCCGTGATCGCGATCGAGTGGGCGGCCCGCATCGCGCATGCGCTTCCGGAGCGACGGGTCGACGTGACGCTGGCGTACGCCGACGATGACGCGCGCCTGATCCGCATCAGGGATCGCCGCCACGAGACGACGACCAAGGCCTGTGGCGTCTGTGGGCAGCCGATGCCTGCGGGTGCGACGGGTGCCTTCTGCAGCGACCGATGCCGCGGTGCCGACCTGCGGCGCTGGCTCGATGGCGTATACGCGATCGGCAGCATTCCCGAAGACCAGGACGAGTGAACCACCATGGCTGACATCGAGGTACCGAAGGGCGCGAAGGACAGCAACGAGCGCAAGGTCGGCGTGGCGATCGCCGTGCTGGCGATCGTGCTCGCCGTCGTCGCCACGCTGGGCACGAACCAGGACAACGAGAAGCTGGCGCAGGAGGTCAGCGCCGCCAACGGCTACGCCTGGTACCAGTCCAAGCGGATTCGCGTGGCGCTGAACGAATCAACGCTGGACGAGCTCGCGATCGACGAGCTGGCATCGCCCACGCCCGAGCAGCGTGCCGCCATGACGGCGCTGCGTGGCCGGCTCGAGGCGAAGAACGCCGAGTACAAGCAGGAAAACGAGGAGATCCTGAAGCAGGCCGATGCGGCCAAGGCCGCGGCGCAGGATGCAGACGACCGTGGCAATCGCTACGACCAGGCCGAGGTCATGCTGCAGGTCTCCATCGTGCTCTGTTCGATCACGCTGCTCACCGGCGGCCGCGGGTTCCTGGCGGTCGGGCTGCTGACGGCAGGCGGCGGCATCGTGGCTGCCGTCCTCGCGTGGTTCAGCTGAGCGGCGGCGCGCCGCTCCGGCTCACGCCGTCGGGTCGTTGGCCTGGCGCTGGCCCTCGGGGCTGACCGCGTAGATCTGGAACTTGTGTCCCACGGGCGACCAGCCGAGCTGACGGCAGATGCGGTCGCGAAGCGCGGTGAGTTCGCCGCTCTGGAACTCGACGAGCCGGCCGGTCTTCATGCAGACCATGTAGTCGCGCGGCTCCTTGCCGTAGATGAGTTGGTAGTGCGCCTGCTTGGAGTCGAAGAGCGCCTGCGTGATGATGCCGGCGTCCTGCAGCAGCTTGATCGTGCGGTAGAGCGTGGCCTTGCTCACGCGGTGCCCGCGCTGGCGCATGGACAGCAAAAGTTCCTCGACCTCGAAGAGCCCATCGCGGGCGATGATCGCGTCGAGCACGTCAGCGCGCTCGACCGTGTACTTCAGGCCCTTCGTCCGCAGGAACCGCCGGAAGACGCTGCACAAGGGGGCCATGACCGGGCCGCCGGCCGCTGCGCCGGGCAACGATGCTGGCACGGCGTGGCTGGTCGCGGATGGTCCGGGGCGAGGCATCGGAGGAATGGTAGGTCGTAGATCACGAATCGATCGCATCGATGAGCGAGGTCACGATCGGCGTGCGTGATGGATCAAGGCCGGGGATGCAGGCCTTCAACTCGCGCTGCACGGCCCGCGCGGATGAGGCAACCAGGCGATCGTCATCGCTGAAGCCGAGCGAACCGACCTTGGTGAGCTCCCGAAGGTGGCCGATCAGGAGCGCGTAGATGCGGCTCCACGGCACGGTGATGATCGAACCGGGTTCGCATCGAAGCACCTGGTGCCATGGCCGGGGATCGAGCAGCGTGCAGAAGCCGCGATCGAGCGTGGCGAGCCCC
This sequence comes from Bacteroidia bacterium, assembly GCA_030054235.1. Taxonomy (GTDB): domain Bacteria; phylum Planctomycetota; class Phycisphaerae; order Phycisphaerales; family SM1A02; genus SYIB01. The sequence continues at coordinate 866 of JASGCG010000269.1, read as the reverse complement.
GCATGCTCCCATCGACTCGCAACCTCGGCGATGGATCGATAGGACGCGCCGGTCGATTCGGCGACGTCACGGCACCGTACGCCGCGAGGATGCCCGAGCAACTCGACCATGAGGAAGGCAGCGAGACCGTTTCCAAGGACGTCACGAGCGCGCAGGTGCACGGCGGCCGCTGACGAAGCGGCCCGGCCCACGTGTCGGCGGGTGGTGGCCGGGGTCGCTGCACGGCATGCCGCGAGGGCGCCGCAGCGCTGCTGTTCGGCGGCGTCGCCGGCGGACCGCCGACCGATCATGTTCAGCCGCTGGTTGATGATGATCGAGCGATGGTCGGCGCACCATGCGTGAACGCCCTCGATCAGGCGGAGCTCCCGCGTGGAGAACTCAAGCGAGCACCAGATGAGCGCCTCGGGATCGATGACCTCGAGCGGCTCGGCCCAGGCGCGTGATGCGAACGGCACGCCAAGCTCGCGCCACTGCGCGTGCAGCGCATCGAGCAGCGTCTCACGAAGCCGCGTCTCACGGGAGGTTGTAGGCGAGATCTTCATGGCCGAGTTCAAGCAGCAGTTCGCGGAGTTCGGCTCGCAACTGATCATTCGGATCCGGGATGGTCAGGAGCCAATCGATTGACGACTCAAGCTCGAGACGAGTTGGTGACATCGCTTCGAGATCGGCCTTGTGGATGGGTTGTCGACGTGGAACCGGATCAACCGCGGCGAACAGTTTGAGCGCAACAAGATCTGCACGACCCGGCAGAAGCAAGGTCAAGCGCGGTCCAACAACGTGAACGCGCCAGCGTTGTTCCAGACCGCGTGGAAGACCAAAGCGCAGCAGTCCACTGGCACCGAGGTTGACCCATCGCGTGGAATGGG
>JASGCG010000012.1 GCA_030054235.1 Bacteroidia bacterium | reverse complement strand
ACCATGCCTTGGTACGCGCCCTTGATTTCGATCAGCGCCACCTTCATGCCGGCGACCGTGATGTCCTCGCGCACTGGAACGATCGCACCGCCGTCGCTGCCACGGAACTGGCGCACCCAACGCTCGATGTTGGCATCGATCGGTCCGCCATCGCCGCCAGCGAAGAGGCTCACCACGAGCTCAGCCGCGCCACCATCCTCGCCGCCGGGTCCGGGCACCGAGTACTGCAGCGTGCGGAACTGCATCGTGGGCAACTGCCATTGCCAGGTCGTGGGCTTGGGGAAGCTCAGCCCGCCCACTTCGATGACGGTGGCGTCGCTCGTTGCGCTGCTCAGCGGCCACGATGGTGCTGCACTGGGCGCATCGTTCGTCGAGGCACCTGCAACGGCTGGCGCTGCCGCCTCGCCCGCGGCCGCTGGCGCCCTCGCCGCGGGCGGCTTGGGGCCCGCCGGTGCAGGCGGCTTGGGCTGCGCATCACTGCAGGCCACGGTCGCCAGCGATGCGAGGAGCGAAGCATGGAGCGCGATGCGTCGAGCGTTCATGCTTCTAGGATAGGGCGATGGCCGCTGCAGCTTCGATCGACATTCCAGCGTGGTGTCCGGCCTCGGGCGATCGTCACGGCCTGCGCTGGTCGGACGGCATGCTCACCGATCGTGATCCGGGCTCCCCCACCATCGATCTGCCGCCGGGCGCGTTCGCCGTGCCGGGTCTCATCGACGGCCACCTGCACCTGATCCTGGGCGGCCTCGGCCTGGAGATGCTCGACCTCGCGTCGTGCACCAGCCGAGAAGAGGTCGAGCGCCTCCTGCGTGCCCGTCACGCCACGCTCGAGGCCGGTCGCTGGCTCATCGCCCAAGGCTGGAACGAGGATCGCTGGGGCGGAGAACAGCCAACCGCAGCCTGGTTCGACGGACTCGACGGTCGCCACGTCGTGGCCTGGCGCATGGATCACCACGCCTGCGTGGTCAGCCGCAGCGTCTTGGCTCAGCTCGATCTCTCGTCGACCCCTGAGGGCGGCGAGATCGTGCGCGATGCTGCAGGCATGCCGACGGGCGTGCTGCGCGAAGCTGCCGCGTGGCACATCGCCAAGCCAGCGATCCCCGCACCGGGGGTGGACGTGCGCCGCGCCGCGCTCGACGCCGCGGTGCGTCACCTGCATGCCTTGGGCGTGACCGGCGCGGGCAGCATGGAGTACGGCGTCGACCTCGAGCACGTCCTTGCCCCGCGTCGTCATGATCTGCCGTTGCGCATGGCGATCACGCTCCTGAACCGTGATTGGCCCCTCGATGTCACGCAGGGCGTGACCTTCGACGGCACCGACCGTCTTTGGGTGGTGGGCTTCAAGAGCTTCATCGACGGCACGCTCGGCTCGCGCACCGCGCGCATGCACGCCCCGTACATGGACGAACCGTCCACGTGCGGGCTCTGGACCGAGCTTGCCGCCGATGGCCTGCTGCGCGACTGGGCGGAGCATGTCCTGGCCAACGGACTGAGCCCGAGCATGCACGCAATCGGCGATGCCGCCCTGACGGCAGCGCTCGATGCACTCGAGCGTGACGAACGGAAGATGGGCCGGATCGAGCATGCGCAGACGGCGCGTGCAGAGGACATCGCGCGCTGCGCCGGTCGGATCATCAGCATGCAGCCTCTGCACAAGGCCGATGACGCCCCGAGCGCACCCTCACGGCTCGGTCCATCGCGGATGGAGCGCTTCTTCCGCTTCCGTGACTTCGCCAGCGCCGGCGCGCGGCTGGTCTTCGGCAGCGACTGGCCGATCGTGACCTGTTGCCCGATCGCCGGCATGCGCGCGGCGATCACCGGGATCGACCGCACCGGGGCCGTCGTGGCTGCGGAGCAGTCGCTCACGCCCCTCGAAGCCCTGCGCGCCTACACGCTCGACGCCGCGACCTCGCTCGGATTCCCTGCTGGATGCGGCTCGCTCCGCGCCGGCGCGCCCGCCGACCTCACGATCCTCGATCGCGACCCGCGTACGGCTGACTGGGTGAACGCACCGCCGCGCGTGCTCATGACCATCATGGGCGGCGACATCGTGCATCGAGCGAACTGACCATCGCGCGTCAGCTGTTCAGGAACCGTTCGGCGACGGTCAGGTACCACTTCGCGCCGGCGAGCGCTGCGTCGAAGATGAGATCGCCCGCTCCCAGGAAGACGATCGCCAGCAGCACGAACACCGACGCACCCGCGACCTCGGGCCGGTTGAAGAACGAGTACGCCTTGATCGAGACGCCCGCGGCAATGCGCGAACCATCAAGCGGAGGCACGGGCAGCAGGTTCAGGATCGCGAGCGCCAGGTTGATGTAACCAGCCAGCCACAGCAGCAGCGTGGCCCGCTCGCCGATGGCCAGGCTTTTCGCGGAGGCGACCGCAAGCACGGTGAGCGCGACGAACGCGATCGCCACGTTCATCATCGGGCCCGCGAACGCGACCCAGCCCATGCTGCGACGACCGTGCCGCATGCGTGACGGATCGACCGGCATCAACCCCCACGCGATGCCCACGACCGCGAACATCAGCAACGAGGCCCACCCCATGTGCACCAGCGGGTTCCACGTCATGTGGCCACGCTCGATGGGCGTGCGGTCACCTTGCCAGATCGCGGCCCAGCCGTGCGCCAGCTCATGGAGCGTGATGCTGAAGATCACGATGAGGGCGTAGCCCGCCACCATCCACGCCCCGTAGTCCTGATACCACTGGTGAACCCACCAACCGCTGCTCATGCGGCGCAGGCTACCGCTGATGCCCCGATAACGCGCCGCGGCGCGACCCACCATGCTGGCCCCTTGCAGCGAGTCGCCGGTTCCGTACACTGCTCGACTCGCATCCGCGTCCCAAAGGCGCGCCGCACGGCCCCATCCATCGCGACCACACGTCGCAGGGCTCCACGGCTCGCCCGGTCAGCGACCTCGGCCACTGTGGCCCGGGGCGCCCCGAGGGAAGCGCAACACGGAGTCATCACATGGTTGTCCTTCGCCTGAAGAAGATGGGTCGCATCCATCGTCCGTTCTATCGCCTGTCCGCCATGGACAAGCGCTCGCCGCGCGACGGTGCCGTCATCGAGGCCCTGGGTTGGTTCGATCCGCTCGGCCCCGAAGGCAAGCAGTGGAACCTGAACGCCGATCGCATCGTGCACTGGCTCTCGGTCGGCGCACAGCCCTCGGAAACCGTGGTCGACCTGCTCAAGCGCGCAAGCATCACGCCGACCGTCGGCAAGGGCAAGCGCCCGATCTCGAAGCAGTACGAGGTCACCCGCGCCCGCGGCCACACCAAGCTCAAGCCCGCCGCGGCTCCCGCGAAGAAGTGACCTGACCACGCCGCGCCATGGCCATCCGCCTGGACATCCTCACGCTCTTCACCGAGATGTTCCCCGCCGTGCTGCACGCCAGCATGACCGGGCGGGCGATCTCGTCGGGGGCGGTCGAGGTCCACACGCACGACATCCGTGCGTGGGCGGACAACAAGCACCAGAAGGTCGACGACCGCCCGTTCGGCGGCGGTCCCGGCATGGTGCTCATGGCAGGTCCCGTGGCCGATGCCGTCGAAGCCGTCCAGGCGATGGATGCACGCCCAGCGCGCCGCATCCTGCTCTCGCCCAGCGGCCAACCGCTCACGCAGCGCTTGGTCGAGGATCTTGCATCCTCGCCCCGGGTCATGCTCGTGTGCGGCCACTACGAAGGCATCGACCAGCGTGCGATCGATTCGCTCGACCTCGAGGAAGTGAGCATCGGTGACTTCGTCGTCTCCGGTGGCGAACTGCCCGCGATGCTCGTCGTCGATGCGATCGCCCGCCTCCAGCCGGGCGTGCTCGGTCACGAGCTCAGCGCGGCGCAGGACAGCTTCTCGCTCCGCGATCCACAGGGCCGTCCGCTCCTGGACTGCCCCCACTACACCCGTCCGCGCGAGTGGCGCGGGCATTCCGTTCCCCCCGTGCTGCTCGATGGTGACCATGCCGCAATCGCTGCATGGCGTCTCGGGCAGCAGGTCGAGCGCACGCGCGAGCGTCGCCCCGACCTCCTTGAACCGCGACCTCTGGGACATGCGCCCACGTCGCCACGCCACAACGGCCTGTGCACCCCGTGCCCATGCTGAACGGCCATCCGGGCCAATGCGCCCAAGGTTGAGATTCTCATGAACCGCAGCAAGATCCTCGAAGACGTCGTCGCCGGCCAGGTCAAGCCCGAAGGCACCGTGCCCCAGCTCCGGGTGGGCGACACCCTCGACGTGCACTACAAGATCATCGAAGGCGACAAGGAGCGCGTGCAGGTCTTCCAGGGCGTGCTCATCGCCCAGAAGGGCCGTGGCATCAACAAGATGATCACGGTGCGCCGCATCGTCGCCAACGAAGGCGTCGAGCGCATCTTCCCGCTCAACTCGCCCCGCGTCGAGAAGGTCGATGTGCTCCGCCGCGCCGAAGTGCGCCGCGCGAAGCTCTACTACCTCCGCGACCGCCAGGGCAAGAGCCGTCGCCTCCGCGAAGACCGCGAAGGCTCGAAGGCGAAGGCCTGATCCCGCGGCATGCGGATCAGGCTCGCGAAGTCGTTCTCGTTCGAGGCGGCGCACTTCCTCCCCTCCTTTCCGGAGGGGCACAAGTGCCGCCGCATGCACGGGCACTCGTTCAAGGTCGACGTGGTCGTCGAAGGACCGCTCGACCCAGCGCGGGGCTACCTCGTGGACTACGGCGACATCAAGCGCGCCGTGGCTCCGCTGCATGACGAGCTCGACCATCGCCTGCTGAATGACCTGCCCGGGCTGGCCAACCCGACCAGCGAGATGCTGGCGGTCTGGGTCTGGGATCGGCTGCACCCCGTCCTCCCCATGCTTGCCGAGGTGATCGTGCACGAGACCTGCACCAGCCGCTGCGAGTATCGCGGACCGGCAGCATGATCCAGCCCAACCTGACGGCCGACCGCATGCGCGCGGGCATGTGCGCGGCCATGGCTGCGGGGACCATCACCTTGGACGGCGCCCCGTGGGGCGCATGGCTGCCGGGCAGCCTGCTTCAGCCGGGTGCATGGCCCGAGCCAACGCCGCGCGTGCTCGCGTTCACGGGCTCCCTCTCGGGCTCAACCGACGAGGGCGACCTGCGCAACTGGATGCCCGCCGGCATCGAGACCTGCCGAAGCGCGCTTGGCTCCGCGCGCACTCGCGCCGAGGATCGCGGCCAGCGGCTCGTGATCGTCCCGCACGCACTGCACCTGGTCAGCGACCTGCACTCGACGCTTCGACTCCTGCGCGAGCATCAGGGCGTCGGCGTGGCGCTTGCGCCGGCTTCCCTGCTCACGGCGAGCATGCTCGAGCACGCCGGGGATCATCTTGCACGCATCATCGGCACGCTCGGCCCCGTCGCCGACGCGATCATCCTGCATGACCTCGCTCGGTGCATCAACCAGGACGGCGAACCGTCCGTCAAGCCCTGCGCGTGGGGACACGGCGTGCTCGATGCGGACCTGGTCGCATCACTCATGCCGGCGGGTGTTCCCGCGCTGACCCTCGACCGCTGACGGCGCACGCCCTGTACGGGGCCCTGACCGCAGCGCGAACTTCACTCCGAAAGTTCGACCGTCCAGTACGCCTCGTCGAGGAACGCCTTCCACGACTGGTAGCGCGGGCTTCCCAGCCGCAGCGCGATGGCGGGATTTCGCTTGGGTTTCACGGGCACCTTGACCAATCGCATGCTCGCCTGCTGGGGCGTTCGGCCACCCTTGCGCGCGTTGCAGCGCACGCACGCGCACACCAGGTTGGTCCAGCTGTTCTCGCCGCCCTGCACGCGCGGCACGACGTGGTCGAGCGTGAGTTCCTTCGTGCTGAAGTGCTTGCCGCAGTACTGGCAGCGGCTGCCATCGCGCGCGTAGATGTTCCGGCGATTGAGCTTGACCTGCTCCTTGGGGAAGCGGTCGTAGCCCAGGAGCCGGATCACCTTCGGCACGGCGATCACGATGCGCGTGGTGTGGACCCAGTCATGGGCCTCATGCTCGTACTGGCGCTGGTACTCGGCGGCCTGCGCCCAACTGTCGAAGGAGTAGCCGACCCAGGACCCACCTTCGACGGAGATGACCTCGGCGGCTTCCTTGGCAAGGAGCGTGAAGGCGCGATACGCATCGATCACGCGCACGGCCGCGTACAGCCGATTGAGGACGAGGACCTTGGTGTCCAGGACGCCAGCCTGAGAGCTCATTCTCGCGCACCTCCGAAGGCGATCCATGCCTTCGGACAAGGATGCTACCGGACGTGACCGAAGCAAGCGCGATTCGCCCGCACCTTCACCGGATCCTCACGCGGTCACTTCAGCAGCATGAGGTTCAGGGTCACGATCAGGCCATTGTTCAGCGCGTGCCCGACCATCGGCGCCACCAGGCTGCCGCGCAGTTCCCTGACCAGGCAAAAGCTCATGGCCAAGGCACCCAGGATCGGCACGAACAGGACCCCCTGCGGATGGATCGCCGCGAAGACCAGGCTGCTGAGCAGCGCCGACACAACCATGCTCGCCAAGAGCGGCATGGAGCCGGTCGCGCCACGCAAGCCGCGATAGAGCCCACCTCGGAAGAGGATCTCCTCGAGGACGGGCGCCACGACCGCCGCGACGAGGTACCAGATGACGATGCCGCCGGCCGAACTCGACCGCAGGCCCTCTTGCAAAGGGTGACTGGCGTCTGAGAGCGATCCGCCGAACAGCCAACCCAGAAGCAGCGAGAGCACCAACCCCACCAGCACCATCGGCACGGCCATGCACCACGCGAGCACGCCCCATGCGGCCTCGCGCACGAGGCCAGCACCCATGGTCAGTCCGAGCTCCCGTCGAAGCTCGTTCCACCGCATCCCCCGCATGATCGGCCACGCCAGTGCCAACAGCCCGAGCGCCTGGAAGGTGATCACGCCGATCGTGCCGAGACTGCCGAGGTCCGCGCGCGAAGCGACCACGCCAAGCACGACTTCGTAGACGACCCACGCCGCGAACAGTTCGATGTGGATGCCCTGATGGCCCAAGAGCGTCGGTGCAAGCCGTGACATCGGCGCTCCGCTCGAGGCCTTCACCGACAGGATGACGAGCGTGACCAGACCGACGGCCAGCGCCACGAAGGCGATGCCGAAGAACCCGACGACCGAGATCGCGATGCGCGTGGCGCGCTCGGCAACCTGCGCCCCGAGCGCGGCATCGCCGGTCGCCATGGATTCGAGCAGCGATGCCGATGCACCCAAGGACGCAAGCGAGTCGCGGGTCACGCCCTCGGGCAGAGCACGTGCCGCGTTGCGGCCCTCGGGCATCGAACTCGACGCTCCCGAATCGGGCGACCCCATCGTCGCAGCCTGTGCCAAGCAGGCCTTGACCTGCTGCACCAAGGCATCCTGCGGCAGCTCGGCCTCGAGCGCGTGCATCATGTCGCTCGCCGCCGCGTCATCACCCATCCAACGCGCTGCGATCGCGAAGGCAAGCCGCTCAAGCGTGCCTTGTGTCTTGAGCGGATCGAGCGACGACAACCCCGCCCCCATCGCTTCCGCGCCTGCCCAAGACTTCATCGCCACCACCATCTGGATGGCCGCGTCAGCCTGCGGGCTGACCATGGTCGGCGCAGCCGGCACCGATGCGTCGTCGGCATCGGGCTCCAACCATCCGAAGCCGCCCGTCAGCATCCAGGCGCATCCCGCGAGGATCGTCACCCAAGCGGCCATGGCGGAACGAACCGAACCCGGACGCGGGCGCAGGCCAAAGGTCGACGTGGTCATGGCGCGCATCGTACGGATTGTTGTCTTCTGGTCATGTTTGACAACATCACGACGGCGCCAAGCTCGCCATCCGGCTTGTCCGCGCCCATAACCAACGCACTTCTCCCTTGACGGCACGAACGATTTCTGTATCCTCCTCGATCCTCCACTGCCCGAGCGCTGGGTGCGCTTCGAGCCGCGGATGGATCAAGGAAACGAGCCTCATCATGCCCCGCCAGACCTACCACGCGAAGCCCGGCCAAGTTCCCGCCACGTGGCGTCACATCGACGCCGATGGCAAGGTCCTCGGTCGCCTCGCCACCGAAGTCGCCACCATGCTCATGGGCAAGCACAAGCCCGAGTACACGCCCAACGTCCTCTGCGGCGATTGCGTGATCATCACCAACGCATCGAAGGTCGTGCTCACGGGCAAGAAGGCCGACCAGAAGACCCTCCGCAAGTGGAGCGGCTACCCGGGTGGCCTCAAGGTCCGCACCTATGCCGACCTGCAGGAAAACGACCCGTCGCGCATGGTGACGGAAGCCGTCATCCGCATGCTGCCGCGCGGCCGCCTTGGCCGTCGCATCCAGCGCAACCTCCGCGTCTTCGCCGGCGCCGAGCACACCCACCAGGCCCAGCAGCCCGTCGCGGCACGCTGAACCGGACCCGAACGACCAACGCACAGACGACCAACGAAGGACTGAAGAAGCATGACCACCGAAACGATCGCCCCGAAGAAGGCCTACGCCACCCGCAGCGCTGATGCGCAGGGCTGGTACTGGGGCACTGGCCGCCGCAAGACCGCCGTCGCACGCGTTCGCGTGAAGGCCGGCAACGGCGAGTTCATGGTGAACGAGCGCCCCATGGAAGAGTTCTTTGTCGAGGATCGTGATCGCAAGGCGATCCTGAACGTCCTCGACAAGACCGCCCAGAAGGGCAAGATCAACGTGCGCGTCACCTGCTCCGGCGGTGGCTTCACCGGCCAGGCCGGCGCCGTGATCATGGGCCTTGGCCGCGCCCTGCTCTGCTACGACGCCAACCTCGAGAGCATGCTCCGTGAGCACGGGTTCCTGACCCGCGATGCGCGCGAAGTCGAACGCAAGAAGCCCGGCCAGTCGGGCGCCCGCCGTCGCTTCCAGTTCTCGAAGCGCTGATCCGGCGTCCCGCTTCCCGGCGGGGACCACCGAACCTTCCACGACGCCGCCCGCTCGGGCGGCGTTGTGCGTTTTGCTCCCGTCATCCGTTGCCGGTCAGCGTGCCGCAAGCGACGCTCGCCACGCGCGACGCGCGGCGTCGGCGGCTTCTGACACGCGAACGTGCATGGCGTTGCGCGTCGCCCCATGATCCGCAGCCATCTCGTCGATGGATCGAGGTCGATCGCCGCGCCAGCCATGCACCGTAGCGAGCAGTTCGAAGGCCGTTCCCCCAAGCAGCAGCGCACCGGCGTGCTGGCCGCATCCCGGAGCGACGGCCTCGATCCATGGGCACGCGCGCAGGACGGCGTCGCCCAGCACGACCGGCTGTGGATGCATGGCAGGTGCGCGCCCCTGTGCATGCAGGTTCGGCTGGCGCACGAGCTGCTGTTCGAACGCCAGCTGTGCGACACGATCGATGCGAAGGCGATGCGGCGCAACCGTCGAGAGATCGATCTGGAACGCAGCGTGAATGATGCAGCCCTGTGCCAGCTCAACGGCCCTGCGCAGCGGATCTGCCGGAAGCTGCATCACCGGGGCTTCCATCATGGCGGCAAGTCGTTGAAGGACACCGGGTGTGTGCCACGACACCAAGGTCCGCAGCAGCATCGCGGCCCATCGCGCATCGACTTCAGCACGATCCACGGTCCCCGGCCGAGTCGGGCCGACCACGCCCGCGCGTGCACGCCAGAGCAGGAACCGCAACGCGGCGAGCGCCGTGAAGTCACGGCCGTTGGCCTCGTGCTTCGTGCCGCACGCTGCTGCAGCATCATGAGGGGCCCGATGCACCAGCCCGTGTCCGAGCCAAGGTGCGCCCAGGAGCACGCTCGATGCCTCGGCATGCACGAAGGTCGGCAGCGCAGGAACGTGCGGGAGCGTTTGCGCCAAGCGGGCAGCACGATCAGCGACGATGCGCCGTGCCGTGTGCGCCGTGCTCAGCCCGGCGGCCTGAGCGATGCTCGGCAGCGGAATGCCGCGCGCCGCACACCGGGCAAACCAGCCATCCGGCCGCGTTGCCCGCTCCGCCGACGCGCCGCTGGCCTGCCAGATCAGGCGGACGGCCTCGGCCGTGATGCCATGCGCAGCGGCCACGCTCCGCTGCGCCTGTGCAAGGGACGCGGCCCGCGGCACTTCGCGCGCGACCGCCTCGATCACCTTGCGCCGCTCGGCCGGTGCGAGGCGCCGGAACTTGCCAGCGCGGGCCACGATGCGCGCCTGATGCACCTGCACGCCACTGGCAATCGACTCGCGAACGCCAAGGACCGGCTCGGCACCATCGCGTTCGAACCACTCGAGCGCGAGGCCGAACCGACGCCACCTGCGCAGCGTGCGCTCGCTGACCGACCAGCGCTCGGCGAGCTCGGCGATCGTCACGACCTCGCCGGTCGACCGATCAGGCACGATCGGCGCGCGGCGGCTCACCTCGAGCACGAAGGTGCACAGATCCGTTCGGATGGAAGCACCCGGCACGAGATCATCCAATCCACGATCGACCCGGAATCCCGTGATGCGGAACGCCACGAAGCCCATCGGGTACGACTGGTCGGGATCGATCTCGCCGACGAGGGCCAACGCGTTCGCCACGTGCTTGCGCGCGGCCGGGACTGGCGCAAACGCGAGCTGCCGCGCCAAGTCGGCCATGGCTTGCGTGAGGTAGGCCACCGCGGCAGCCATCGCCGTTCACTCCCCTGCGTTCGGTGATGCCGCCGCCGAGCGCGGCACCGACGCCGACCGCATCGAGCGATCGATCTCCAGCGCGCGCTCGTGCACGCGCGGCAGGCGGGCACTCAATCCACACAGGATTTCATAGGGTTTCCTGCCCGCCACCCGCGCCACCTCAAGCGGATGGGTGACCTGGCTGCGGTCCGTGCCGAGCAGTTCGACCGGAGCGCCGTAGAGTTCCTGGGGAGCACCCCAGCTGCCCACGATGGACCCTGCATCGACGGTGAGTTGATCCATGTTCACGGATCCGACCACTGGAACCGTGTGCCATGCGCCTCGCGCATGGATGCGGACGGCCTGCTGCATCCCGGGCTGCGGCGATGGATAGCCATCGGCGTAGCCCACGGGAAGCAGCGCAATCACCGTGTCGCGCGCCGAGCACCATGTGCTGCCGTAGCCCACGGGCGTTCCTGCAGGAACACGCTTGGCCTGCACGACGCTCGTCGTCCAACGGACGACCGACTCGAGCCCGTCATCCTTCGCAAACGCACCCCACTCGTCATCGACGAGGCCGGTCCACGCGAGCCCCACGCGGATCATGCCGCGGTGCGATGACGGATCGCGAACGGTGGCATGGCTGCTGGCCAGATGCACCAGCAGCCCTCGAGGCAACCATGTCGAGCAGCGCGCCATCCATTCATCGAGGCAGCTCATCTGCGCGTCGGTGGCGCCGGCGCTGCCGCTGGCCACGAGGTGCGTGAACACGCCCGCGAGCTCGAGTTCCCGGCTTGCATGCACCAGGCGCGCCAGGTCCTGCGCCTCGGCCGGGCGAGCGCCGCCGCGGGTCATGCCCGTATCGAGCTCGATGTGCACCGGCACGCGCATTCGAAGCCCCGACTCCCGGATCGAGCCGATGAGCGCCCGCGCCTGGTCGGCATCGTGGATCGTGAGGTGCACCTGGCCAGCGATGAACTGCGGGCGTGCCGCGTCGTCGGCATCGAGCCGATGCACGGGCATGAGGACGAGGATCGGTGCCGTGCACCCGGCGTCGGCCAAGGCATTGGCCTGCGGAAGGCTGTAGACCGCAAGCATGTCGACATCGTGCTCGACCATGGCCGGCCAGATCCGGCTGGCGCCGAGTCCGTATGCATCGGCCTTGAGCACCGTGCACATGGCCCGGTCAGGGCCGATCAGGGCTCGCAAGCGACGCACGTTGCGCCCGATGGCTCGAAGATCGATGGTGATCGTGCTGGTGGAGTCCATGGTGCGCGTCCCTGCGCCGTCCGTGCATTAGTATCACGGGGCTGCGCACACGCGCACCGAAAGAAGGCACATTGGACAAGAGCGAGATCTTCGACACGCAGACCACCTTTGCCGACCTGGGGCTGAACGAGAGCATCCTGGCCGACCTCGACCGCCTCGGCTTCAAGCACCCGACCTTCATCCAGTCGAAGCTCATCCCGATCGCGCTCTCCGGCAAGGACTGCCTTGGCCAGGCCAAGACCGGCACCGGCAAGACAGCGTCGTTCGCGCTGCCTGCCCTGCAGATGCTCAAGCCCGGCGATGCGTTCGCGGCGCTCATCCTCGTGCCCACGCGTGAACTGGCGATCCAGGTCGCCAAGGAGTTCCATGAACTCGGCGGCCGGACGGGGCTGAAGGCCGTGCCCATCTACGGCGGCCAGCCCATCCGCCAGCAGATCCCCCTCCTCGAGGGCAACCCCGAGATCATCGTCGGCACGCCAGGCCGCATCATGGACATGCGCGAGCGGCGGCTGATCACCTACGACCACGTCCGCTACGCCGTGCTGGACGAAGTCGACCGCATGCTGGACATCGGCTTCCGCGAGGACATCCGCAAGATCCTCGGCGGCATGCGCAACCACCCGCAGACGGTGTTCGTGTCGGCCACCATCAGCGACGAGATCGAGAAGCTCGCGCGCAGCTACATGCGCAACCCCGAGAAGATCGTGACGGTCGCCAAGAGCCTCACGGTGCAGCAAGTCGCGCAGAGCTACCTCAGCGTGGAACCGTGGGACAAGCGCCGACTGCTGCTGCACCTGCTGCGCCGCGAGGAGCCGGGCCTGACCGTCGTGTTCTGCCGCACCAAGAAGGCCGTCGACGACGTCACGCTCTTCCTGAACGACAAGGGCATCGATGCCCACGCGATGCACGGCGACATGTACCAGCGCAAGCGCGACAAGGTCATGGATCGGCTGCGCGACGGCAAGCTCAGCGTGCTGGTGGCCAGCGACCTGGCGGCTCGCGGCCTTGACGTCGATGACATCACGCACGTGGTGAACTACGACGTCCCCGAGGACCCCGAGGTCTACATCCACCGCATCGGCCGCACCGCCCGCGCCGGTCGCAACGGCGTGGCGTGGATGTTCGTCTGCCCCGACCAGGGCGACCTCCTCACGGGCGTCGAGCGACTGGCCAACATCGAGATCCCGCGCTTGGAGTACAGCGACTTCACGCCAGGCCCGATCCCGCAGGCCGTGGTCGCCAGGCGAGCGGAAGAGGCCCAGCGCAAGGCGGCCTCGGCTGAGTCGAAGTCACGCGACCTCCTCGCCACCACGAAGGTCGACCCGGCCGACGAAGCCAAGTTCCCCGGTGGTGTCGTGCCGATGCTCCCGCCCCCCAAGCGACTCGGCGGCCGTCTCGCCACGCGTCGACGCTGAGCGATGGCTGGACGGCCGCTCCTGATCGCCGATGAGGTCCGCGACGCGCTCGCGCACGGGAGCTCGGTCGTGGCGCTCGAAACGGCCGTGCTCACGCATGGCCTGCCCCGAGAACCCGCAGCGACGATCCCACCTGTGGTCGCCGATCATCCAGACTTTGCCGTTGGCGTGCCACTCAACCTGTCGCTGAGCTTGGCGATGGAGCGCGCAGTCCGGTCCAACGGAGGCGTGCCAGCGACCGTGGCCGTCGTCGATGGCGTGCTCAAGGTCGGCTGCACGCGCGGTGATCTCGAGCGACTCGCCACCGATGGCGATGCTCGCAAGGCGAGCGTGCGCGACCTCGGGCCGCTGTGCGCGGCACGGCACTGCGCAGGAACCACCGTGAGCGCCACGCTCGTGGCGTGCGGCCTCGCAGGGATCAGGCACTTCGCGACGGGCGGGCTCGGCGGGGTGCACCGCGGCTTCTCGAAGACGCTCGACATCAGCGCCGACCTCGGTGCCCTCGCACGCACGCCCACCTGCGTGGTCTCGAGCGGAGCGAAGAGCATCCTCGATCTCAAGGCCACGCTGGAAGCGCTGGAAACCCTCGGGGTTCCGGTGATCGGCCTTGCGACGCAGACCTTCCCCGAGTTCACCGATGGTGCAGGCACGTTGCCCCTGCATGCCACGGTGTCCACGCCGCGCGATGCGGCGCGAGCGTGCCAGGCGCACTGGTCGCTGCTGCCGACCGTCGGCGTGGTGCTTGCCAATCCCTGCCCTGCCGCGCACGTGCTCGATCATGGTGGCTCCTCAGCCATGGCGGATGAGCTTGCGGCCCAGGCCATCGCGTCCGGCATCGATGGCAACCTGGTCACGCCGTGGTTGCTCGCCCAGGTCGCGGAGCGCACCAACGGGCAATCGCTCGATGCCAACATCGCCTTGCTTCTTGACAATGCCCGTTGCGCCACGCTCGTCGCCGTGGAAGCGGCGACGGCCGCTGGCTGATCCCGCTGGACAACCGCCCCGCCCGGCATCGGAACGGCCGTCGTCCCGATGGCAG
>JASGCG010000268.1 GCA_030054235.1 Bacteroidia bacterium | reverse complement strand
CGCGTCGGGCTTCGCCTCGAGCAGCTTTGAGAGTGCGAGCGCACGCTGCGCGTGATCCTGATCCTCGCTGGCGATCGTCCACTCGGCCGGCAGGCCGAGCTCGGCCGCAAACGCCTTGCCCAGTCGAGAGAAGAACCCATCGATGGTGCCGATCGAAAGTCGATCGAGGTGCTCAAGCACCTGCGCGAGCACGGCCGCGTACTCGGCCCCTGTCGCGGGGCCGATCATGCCCGGCTTCTCGAATTGCTCGCGGCTGTCAGCGCTCGTGGCACCAAGGGCCAAGTGCCGAAGCACGCGATCGAGGATCTCGCCGGCAGCCTTGCGCGTGAAGGTGATGGCCAGGATCGACTCGGCACCGCAGGAGCCGCCGTTGCGCCGAGCGCTCTCGATCATCCAGCGGATGAGGCGATTGGCCAACAGGTACGTCTTGCCCGAACCTGCGTTGGCGGTGACGATCGAACGATGGCTGGCATCCGCTGTGTACATGGCGTGCTCGTTCACGCTGCACCCCCGACGGCCGCGACATACGTGTCGGACGCACCATCCGTTGCCGCGTTTGGCGCCAACCCGCGGATCCCGATGCCGTGCATGGCTTGGACGAGCGGATCATCGCTCAAGGGAGCCTTGCCGCTTGGTACAAAGTCAGCGGGGCTTCGTGCTGCCTTGACCTCGGTGACGATCGTTGCAGCCACCTCGACGGCTTCGTTGAGCTGGTCCTGGGACCAGTCTGCGAGCTGGATTGCCGCCAGGTCGGGCTGCGCGGGCAAGGCGATCAGGCCAAGCTGCAACGTGTCGCGAGGAACATTGATCGTGGCCAGCAGTTCGCGGTAGAGCGGCAGCTGCAGGTTGACCCAACCGGACTTCGTTCGGTGGTCCCGTGGATCGGAGGGTTCGGAACTGGTCTTGTAGTCGAGTGCAGCCCATTGCCCCGTGCGGATGTTCTGGTCCACGCGATCGATGCGTCCGGTGAGGTACAGGCCATCCTGGTCAGGGAACATCGGCGCCGGGTGTTGGCGCGATTCGGCCGGTGGTACGCCATCGTCATCCATCGGGTCAGGATCCTCAACGGCGGTGTTGAAGTCATCGGTCGTCGCGTGGCGATCGGGTCGATCGGCGCCATCGGCCCGTGGTGCATCGAAGGCGAGTTCGACGTGCTTGATGGCCCAGCCTTGCTGCGCCCACCCGGCCTGCACGCGCGCGAAGGCAGCGAGCCGCTCGCGAGCCATGCGCACCTGCACGACCACAGTGCCGTGCACAGACGCAGGAAGCCGCTTGGCGATCACGCCATCGAGGGCTGCATCGAGCTCGCTGGCAATGATCTTGGAGTCCGTGGTGGGGGTGCTTCGACCCTGTTCGAGCTTGCCCCATTCCTGAAGCGCGGCATGCACGAGGTTGCCGAACGCCATCGCATCGAGCTCAAGCTGGAGATCGTCACGGCGCTCGGCCTTGAGGACCCCCGTGCGCAGGTATTCGTAGGGGCAGCGAAGGTAGGTCGCGAACTGCGTGACCGACATCCGCGTGATGGGCGGCAGCTCGGACACGGCCGGGTGCGTGGGCAGCACGGTGACGGTCTTCCGCTCCAGCGGCCACGAAGCCAGCGTTGAGCGGCCATCGTCGCCGGTCAAGGCGAGCGTTCGGGTGGCTTGGTCGGTGGAGCCGATCAGGAACCGCGATGGCCGCAGGGGCTCGCCGTCGCCATTCGTGGCGGGAACCCCGAACCACACCGATGTCTTGCGCTTGAGCAGGCCATCCAGGATCCACGCATCGCGCGCGCGCCGAGCCCGCGCGCAGGGGAGTCCGAGCGACTGACGAAGCGAATCGGGTAGCCACGGATCGATCGCAGCGGCTTCGGGCAGCAGGCCATCGTTGGCCGAGAGCACGATCACGTGCGGCGCATCGCACACACCCGCTTCGAGCCAACCCATGCATTCGATGCCAGTGCGTTCGGTGCTGGGTACATCGACGCTGCGTGCGGCACTGACGACCAGGTCGATCAGCTGCCCCAGAGAACAACCTTCGAGGAGCGACTCGGGGAGTTCAGCAAGCGTGAGTACTGCCCGCGCGACGGCGACCGAAGCGGTGGCATCGCCCAAGGGAGCATGCGACGGCTGCAGCCGGGTCAGCACCGCGTGCAACGCGAGCAATCGGTCGCGTCCCGAGGAAGCGGCCGTGATCGGGGCGAGGAGCTGACGCATCGCCACGAGCACGGGCTCGACCGCGCCGTCGCGGGATGGCCTCGGCAGGTCAATGAGCGGTTCATCGAGCCTTCGGACGCCGGTCGCGGCGATGTACAGCGTGAGCTGGCGCAACGCCGCGTGCAGCCCAGCCTCGTGAAGGTGGTGCTCGATCCACGGGTGACGCACGAGCGTGCCCAGGTTGAAGGCGGTGGGTTCCCCCAGCCACGTGCTGATCGCGCGCAGGAGCAGTGCAGCGGAACCCTGATCGGCCGTACGAGTGGGCGGCAGCGCCACGGGGATGCCCGCTGGCGACAGCGTGCGCGACACGATCGCAGGATCCGTGGGGCCGAGAGCCGCAATCGCGACCGAGTTCGCGGCCACAGGCTGCTCGAACGAATCCAGCGCGTGCAGCACCACGGCGGGTTGGTCATCGAGCCCGCCGACGCGCACGATGCGATCCAGAGGGATCGACGGCCGCGCAGCACTCCAGGCGGCGTGAGCCGGGAAACCGCCCTCAAGATTCGGCAGCCCTGCATCGTGCACGACCACCTCGATCGCAACGCCCCGTGCGGCGAGCGCCGTCAGCAGCCGGCGCTCCATGGGATCGGGGTCGGCAAGCAGCACGACCACGCGCGTGAGACCGGTGGTGGCCACGTGCCCGCCATCGATGGCGCGAGCGGCGATCGCGTGGGGGAGATCGAGCCCATGCTGGGCGAGCTCAGCCATGGCACGATCCATGACGGTGGCGAGTGCAGACCAGATGGTCGATGGGAAGAATTCGCCGAGTTCACCCGCGGCGCCCCGGTCGCGCAGCGCGGCGATGGTCAGCCCTGCACGCGAGAGTTCCTGCGCCACTTGGCTGATGCGGGTTGCCAGGGCAAGCAGATTGGGATCGACGGTCGCGATGCCCACGAGAGGTGCAACCACTTGCGGTGCACCCGAGCTGAGCGCCGTCAACGCCCGCAGGCACGCCAGCGTGATCGCGGCATCACTCGCTGCGGTGCGATCGGGCACGATGAGCTGAGCGAGCGATCGACCCGGCGTGAGAATGATGGGCAGCAGCACCGGACGGCCCGCAAGCTCCTGCAGGTGACGGGCCAGCGCAGCCTGAGCGCGCGAGGCCGGCACGATGACAAT
>JASGCG010000267.1 GCA_030054235.1 Bacteroidia bacterium | reverse complement strand
CAGGCCCACACGCGCCTGCGCCGCCCACGACCAGCCGTTGCCGTTGATCGACATGGTGTAGTCGGGAACTGCTCCACTGGTCGGAGCGACATCGATGCCCGAGATGTCGGCTCCCGTGTTGATCGCACCGAAACCGCCGCCCAGGATCAAGCCGATCGACGTGTCATCGGTGCCCGGAGCGCGCTTGGACAGCGGAATGCGCCACGTCGCGTTGGCCATGACCGGGACCTGCAGGAACGAACCGCTGCCGCCCGAAAGGGTGGCATCGAAGGCAGGCGTCGGATCACCCACGCGGTCCAAGAATGACAACTCTCCGCTCGCACCGCCGAAACCCACCCACGTCAGGCCAGTCTGGACTTCCAGCGAGAGGTTCTCCGTCGCGTGAATGCCCAGCGCAATCGTGAACGCGGCTCCGACGTCGGTGTCAAGGCCCACATCCGTCAGCCCATAGGCCGCTTCGGTCTCGAACTCATCGCTGATCTTGAGCTTGGGAAGGAAGGCGGCACCGAGCGATGTGCCGATGTAAACGCGGTTCGAGAACTCCTGCGCCGTCGCGGGAGCGATGGCCTGCTCGGGCGCGCCCGCCGGAACTTGCGCGACCGCATGGCGGGCGACGAACGCGCAAGCCATCGACGCGGCGATCAGGGTGCTGGCATGCATGCAAAACTCCATGGTTCAGAAGCGGAAGTTGAGCGACCCTTGGATGGACTGCGCCCAAGTGTCCCCGAACGACAGCCCTTGCGACGACTCGAAGTTCGCGCTGTCCTCGAAGGTCACGTCGCCAAAGTCGGGCGCGCCCATGTACATCAGGCGCCAACTCACACCCAGATCCACGTTGGACGAGAGGTTCCAGAGCAGATCGGTGCGGAACTGACCGGCGATCTGCCAGCTCGTGCCGTCGATGCCGAAGGTCTGTCCATCGACGCCGGCCGTGGGCGCGCTCACGACGAGGTCCTGCATCGACAGTTCCATCTGCGTCACGCCGAAGCCGCCGGCCAAGCGCAGCGACAGACCGCTTTCATCACGTCCGGCCCGGCGCTCGATCAGCGGCAGCTCCCACGAGACGTTGGCGAAGATCGGGATCATCGACAGGGTGCCATCCTGGGTCGAACCGAACGTGCCCGGAATGAACGGCGCACCACCGACATACTCCTCGAGCGTTCCCGAGAAGCCACTCACGGAATTGGTGGTGTAGCCCGACTCCAGCTCGATCGCCACGCGATCAGCGACCCGGAACCCGACCAGCAGGGACCACGACACCCCAAGATCGGGCGACAGCGAACCGCCGGTGAACCCGATTTCTTCGACGGCACCACCGATGTCGGCTGCAGGAAACCCCTTCAGCGTCAGGTCAGGAATGATCGAGACCCCCGCCCCGGTCTGCAGGTAGAACCGGCTCGGCCGGTCGCCTTCCTTCTGTACGGCGGCCGGAACCTCGATGGCCTTCGGCGGAAGCGGCGTGCTGGCCTTGCCTTCCTCGCCCGGCGGGCGGATCACGGGCGGCGGCGGCGCAGGCTTCCCCTTGGTTGGCTTGGGTGCTGGCTCTGGCGCGGGCGGCTCGGCATCCGGCGGCAGCGGTTCAACGCCACTGCCGGCGGGCAACGGCGTGATCGGTGGCGGCGGCACGATCGGTGCGGGCGCGGGATCTTGAGCAACGGCCATGGCGGCAACAACCGCGACGGCGCTCGAGGAGACCACGTGATGGAGGGCCCGCTTCATGAACGGGGAAGAATTACCTCCTGCGCATGATCGCATTGTTCAGGATGCGTTCAGCAAGCGTGAAGGCGGCATGATGATCGCCCGGTGTTCCACACGGAGTCCTAACAGACTGCTCACGTGACTTAACACGCTGGGGGCTTACGTTTCTGCCTCTCCAGACCGGGCTCTGGAGATCCTGATCTAGGCAGGACATTCGCCCGTGACGTCGCTTCGGTCCATGCGGGCCTGAGCATCCTTCGTTTCGCTCACTCCAAATCGTCCGTCGACCATCAACCCCCAAGAAAGGCCTTTCATCATGAAGCTCATGAATGCCTCGTGCCTCGCTGCCACCCTGCTCGTGGCCGGCGCCGCCAGCGCGGCCGAGATCCTGGTCACCCAGAACATCTCGACCTCGACCACCTGGACCGCCAACAACACCTACAACCTGCAGTCCCAGATCTACGTGCTCCCCGGCGCCACGCTCACCATCGAGCCGGGCACCATCGTCGCCAGCACCACCAACCTCGGTGGCTCGCTCGCGATCTGCCGCGGCGCGCGCATCGTCGCCAACGGCACCAACGAGTCGCCGATCATCTTCACCTCGAAGGCTGACGTCGCGACGTGGACGGCCGGCAACCCCAAGACCGGCACGCCCCGCGTGGCGATGAACGAGTGGGGCAACCTGACGGTCATGGGCCGCGCCTACATCGGCAAGTACGGCAACGGCGCCCCGGCCGGCAACACCGCTGCCCCGAACGCAGCGAACTTCGCCCAGATGGAAGGCCTGACCGGCACCTCCTCGACCGACCCGAACGTGATCTACGGCGGTGGTGACGACCTCGACTCGAGCGGCACCTTCTCGTACGTCAGCCTGCGCTACGGCGGCAAGGTGATCGGCCTGGGCAACGAGCTCAACGGCCTGTCGCTCGGCGGCATCGGCAAGGAAACCATCATCGACCACATCGACATCTGGAACAACGTCGATGACGGCATCGAAATCTGGGGCGGCAACGTCAACCTGCAGTACTTCAGCGTCTGGAACATCGGTGACGACAGCCTCGACATCGACCAGGGCTGGCGCGGCAAGGCCCAGTTCGGCCTGATCGTGCAGGGTTACTCAGGCAATGCGGCCCAGGGCTCGGGCACCGGCGACAACATCCTCGAAATCGACGGCGCCGAGAAGTCGGACGCGCAGCCGGTGACCACGGGTGTCGTCTACAACCTCACCATGATCGGCCAGACCGGATCGACCGGCGGCGACACGGGCGTGGAGTTCCGCGACAACGCCAACCTCCAGATCCGCAACAGCATCTTCATGGACGTCGGCGAGCAGTGCATCCGCAACACCATCACCGACGGTGAAGCCACCGGCGGCCAGAATGGCTACGGCTTCAATGGCACGCTGAGCTACGCCGCGCGTTGGACCACGCCGTACAACACCTACTCCTCGGTCAACGCCTTCGCGAACCCCGCGCAGGCCTACCAGGCGCAGGCCAACGGCAACCTGATCGACGTGCGTGACTGCGTCTTCTACAACAACCTGAACGCCTCGGCCTACACCGAAGCGAACACCTACGGCGTCTTCACCAGCGGCAACAACGTCAACGCGGGCACCCTTGTGGCCAACCCCGCTGACATGC
>JASGCG010000266.1 GCA_030054235.1 Bacteroidia bacterium | reverse complement strand
TCGATCGTGCGCGCCATGGTCGGCCACACGCTCCAGCAGCGACACGCCCAGGGGGCGGCTCCGTGCGCCTGACGCAGTTCGCCCGGCGCTGCCCGGGTCGTGGTTCGGTGCAGTCGACGTGGTTCGACCTCGTCACGCTCACCGTCGAGGCGTTCTTCCTGCTGTTCCACCGTCGGCTCTACCTCGGCCGCTCGAACGTGCCGCGCACGGGGGCGTTCCTGGCGGTCTGCAACCACTGCAGCTACTACGACCCGCCGGTCTGCGGCACGTTCCTCGCGGAGCGTCCGTTCTCGCCCATTGGCCGCGCGTCGCTCTTCGTGGGTCCCTTCGGCTGGCTGATCCGCAGCCTCGGCACGATCCCGATCAACCGTGATGGCGCCGATGCCGCCGCCATGCGCGCAGGGATCGATGAACTCAAGGCCGGTCGCGTCGTGCTCGTCTTCCCCGAGGGCACGCGCTCCGAAGACGGCGAACTCAAGGAATTCAAGCGCGGCGTCTCGATCATGATCCGCAAGGCCGCCGTGCCGATCGTCCCGATGGCGATCGAGGGCACCTTCGAGGCGTGGCCGAAGGGGCAGCTCTTGCCGCGGCCGTTCCGTCGCATCGGTTGCCTCGCGGGCCCGGTCATCCCTGCCGAGGAGGTGGCCGAGCTCTTCAAGGATCCCTCGGCCGGCATGCTTGAGCTGCAGCGGCGCATCGCCGCGCTCCAGCAGGAGCTGCGTGCCCGCATGGGGCGCGTTGGATCATGAGCCACGCGCACCTGTCTCCGCACGATGCCGCCCGCTCGATCGCGTTGCGCCTGCGCGAGGCGGGGCACATCGCCTACTTCGCAGGCGGCTGCGTGCGCGACCAGCTGCTGGGCATCGAACCCGCTGACTTCGACGTCGCCACGAGTGCGAAGCCCGCGGAGATCACGGCGCTCTTCAAGGGCGCCAAGGGCGTGGGCGAGTCGTTCGGCGTCATGCTCGTGCGAACGGGGGGTGTGGTCGTCGAAGTCGCGACCTTCCGCGCCGATGGTCCCTACACAGACAGCCGCCGCCCCGATTCCGTACGGTTCGCCACGCCCGAGGAAGATGCGCATCGTCGTGACTTCACGGTCAATGGCCTCTTCATGGACCCCGCGAGCGGCGAGGTCATCGACTTCGTCGGCGGCCGCGCGGATGTCGCGGCGCGCGTCCTGCGTGCCATCGGCTCGCCGCACGAACGCATCCGCGAGGATCGGCTGCGCATGCTGCGTGCGGCGCGCTTCGCCGCGCGCTTCGCTCTTGAGATCGAGCCACAGACGGTCGACGCCATCCGCGCTCACGCGTCGGAACTCGCCGGCGTGAGCCGCGAGCGCATCGGCATCGAGATCCGCAAGATCGTCGAGCATCCTCGCCGCGTGCACGGCGCCGAGCTGGTCGAGTCGCTTGGGCTCGATGCCGCGGTCTTCGCCGAGCCGCACACGACGGGGCAGTTGGCTCGACTCTCGGCCATCGAGCATGGCCGGCCGGTCGGCGCGCTGCTCGCGGCGTGGCTGCGCGACCGCGGCGAGCGCGGCGGTGGCACGGGGCGCTGGACCGAAGCGCTCATGCTCAGCAACCGCGAGTCGAGCGACCTCGAGACCACGCTTGGCTTGGTGGCGTGGATGCTCGATGGCTTCGACGGCTCCCCGATCGCTGATCGGCGCTTGACGCTGGCATCGCCGCTGACTCCTTCGGCGCTCGACATCGTCGAGGTCGAGGCTCCGGAGCGAGCACGGTCGATCAGCGAGTGGATGGCGCCGTACGCCGCGGCACCCGGCGGGCTCGCACCCGCCAGGTGGGTCAACGGTGGCGACCTGATCGCGGCCGGACTGCGCCCGGGCCCAGCCATGGGGGCCATCCTCGACCGCGTCTATCGCGCGCAGCTGGAGGGTCAGGTCGGCGATGCCCCGGCGGCGCTGGCCCAAGCGGTTGAGTGGGGTCGAAACGGGTCCTGAATTGACCTTCACCGAGTTGAACAGCGGGGGAGCATCGCTAGTATTCGGTGCATGCGCCGAATCGCCCTGACGCTCGCCGTGCTCGCCCTGCCGCTCTTCGCCTTCCAGGCTCCACCCAAGAAGGCTCCCACGAAGCCGGCGACCTAGCCCGCCGCCACCAAGCCGGCAGCGACCAAGGGCAGCACGCCCGCCAAGGCGGCGCCCAAGCCTGCCGATGCCACCACGGCCGAAGCGCCGGCCGGTCCGCGCGTCTACGTCGCTCCGTTCAAGGGAATCTGGGGGCTGGACATCCATCCCGAGCTCTGCCAGAGGTTTGTCGATGACATCAAGGCGAAGAAGCCCGACCTCATCGTGTTCACGCTCGACAGCCAGGACCTGAAGGAGGGCTTCTACACCGCCGAGCGCAACGAGGATGGCACCGGCTTCTTCGACGACGACGCGCAACGCCGCATGCTGAAACTGCTCGACGAAGAGCTCCGTGGCACGCCCACGATGATGTGGGTGCAGGACTCGTGGGGCTTCAGCACGCTCCTCGCCTTCGCCTTCAAGGACATGTACATGAAGCCCGGCGCGCGGCTCGACGGCCTGGGCCGGATTGCCGAGCGCTACGGCGTCGAGGACCCTCAGGTGCTGGCCAAGTTCCGCGAGGCGGTCGTGGCGATCGCCAATGGCTTCTTCGAAGTTGGCGGCTACGACATCATGATCGGCCGCGCCATGATGCGCCCCGAGCTCAAGCTCAGCGCATCCTGGAAGGGGCGCGACCTGGTCTGGACGCAGGATGCCGATGGCACGTGGGTCGTGGATGGCAGCGAGAAGGGCTTTGCCGCCTTCGACGCCGACACGGCCGAGGACTTGGGTCTTGCCGATGGCAGCGCGAGCGACCTTGGTGAGCTCATGTTCCTGCGTGGCTATCGCGAGTACCAGGTCGTGCCGAGCGAGCAGGAACCTGGAATCGGCGCAGGGGAGCGCATCAGCGCCGACTGGGCCAAGGCGTGGAACCGCGCCTTCGACGAAGCTGAGCAACTGTGGCAGGACTCCCGCTCGAAGCTCCAGCTCGACGCGGGCAAGTACACCGACCTCGCCAAGCGCAACTACGAGAAGATCGTCGCGCTGCTCGAGAAGAACAATGCCGCGTACACCAAGTGGCGCATGACCCGTCACCCCGACCTGAACCAGCTCAAGGAACAGATCGAGCGCTGGAAGCAGGAGCAGATCGCCCGCAACAAGGCGAAGAAGGACAATCAGGGCGGCTCGGGCACTGGCGGCGGTCGTGGAGGCCGCGGCTTCGGCTCGCCCGGCGGCCCAGGCGGCGGCTGAGCCGTTCGCCGCCGCTGGTTGCTGCATCCATCACCGTCCTCCCACGTCCACCCAGACCACGCGAATACCGACCATGACCCCGACGACCACCATC
>JASGCG010000265.1 GCA_030054235.1 Bacteroidia bacterium | reverse complement strand
CAAAGGCTGGGGATGACGCTGGTGACACCTCCGCCGGAGGGTAGCCGGACTGCCCAACGGGGGCCAGGACCGCCGAACCTCCCTCGACGGAGGCGTTTACGGGCACGGCCCCCACGCGACCAGCAGGGATCCAAGATCGGCGCCATCAATCACGCCGTTGCCGTCGAGATCGCCCTGCCCCGACTGGCCCCAGTTGCTCAGCAGCACGCCGAGGTCGGCACCATCCACCGCGCCATCACCCGAGATGTCTGCCGTGCACGGCGGCGCCGCCGCATGCAGGTCGAGTACGAAGATCACCTGCTGGTTGAGCACATCTCGTCCAGCACCCACGATGGTCTTGCCATCGGCCGAGACATCGAGCGGAAGCGACAGGCGCAGGCCCTCTGGAACCGCGATGCCGTTCTCCGTGGCCAGCGCCTCAAGCGCCACGAAGCCTCGGCCATTGATCCACGCATAGCCCTCACCACTGACGGCCGGCGGTCCCCAGCGGAAGAAGCAGGACACGATGTTCCCGTCAGCGCTGCAGCCCGTGGCGTAGCCCGGCGCAGCTTCCGGATCCGGTCCGAGCGGGACCGCCTTCGTGGCATTGGTCCAGCGGTACGGGACCTGGCCATTGCCGTCGTTGAAATTGCCGAACCCGAAGACCGTCGCGCCGTCGGCCGTGCAGCACTGTGCCTCACCCATCCTCACCCCGGCGGTGGTGGCCAGGCGGGTCTGCACGTTGCCGGTCCAGATGCAGCCCTGCCGGAAGCCGGTGTCGATGTCCTGCCATCCGTAGACGATCGAACCATTTTGGTTGGCACCGTTGGCTCGCGTGGTCCATCCGAACCACGAGAACAAAGTGGACATCGCTCCGCCTTGGCTCCACTTCATCGCACGATGAGTGCAGAAGCTCGGGTAGACGCCACCAACCACGGTGAGGCCGTCTCCAGACATGCCCCAACCGGTGGACGAATTGATGTCGCAGTTCGAGCCGAGGTTGCCGATGGGTTGCCACTCGACACCGTCGATCTGCCAGATCGCGGCCTCGACCTTGGAATCATTGTTCAGCACGTTGCCGAGCACGCGCGTGCCGTCATCGGACACGGCCGCGGAGCCGCCAGCCCCTTGGAATCCCGGGGGGATGCCACCAATGAAGATCGAGCCCGTCTTCTTGGTCCAGTAGAAGAACTGGCCGCCGTAGCCTGCGACGACGGAACCGTCGGCGCTCACGCTGGTCATGTAGCCGCCGGGAGCCTCGATGACGGTGAGCTCGGCGGCCGCAGCTACGGAGCCCATGCACGCGATGGCAACGGTGCGAACGATCGATCGTCGAAGCATGCTGTGGTGTTCCATCATGGAATTGATTCAAGTCGGACGTAGACGGGGGCGCAACCGTGCGCCCCCTGAGAAGGCACTCAAGGGCACCGTCTCAGGGGCACGCGCCCCACGAGCCGAGCATGATGCCCAGGTCGGAACCGTCGACCAGGCCGTCGCCGTCGAGATCGGCGTCACAACCCGAGCACGCACCCCATGAGCCAAGCATGATGCCCAAGTCTGAGCCATCGACAAGGCCGTCGCCATCGAGGTCAGCAGCGCAAGCCGGGCTGCCACCGAACACGCGCGCACGCATGACCATGTAGTCGGTGCCGGTCGGCGTCTTGGGGTTGGAGTCGCTGGCGTTGGTCACGAACCATCCGGTATCGCTCAGGCCCGTCGAGCCACCGGTGCCATTCTGGCCCGCGTTGCCCATGGGGAAGAAGCTCTTGAGGGCGAAGCCGGTCACCTCCGACGAACCATTGCGCAGGAGCAGCCGAACGCCAGTCGAGGCGCTCCACGCGTAGAGCGCCGTGTCATCGACGCCCGGGTTCACAGCGCCTTCGAGCGGCATGCGCACGACCATCTCGCCATTGGCGTTGATGTTCGGACCACTCGAGCCTGCGAAGTTCGTGCCGTAGAACACGCCGTCGGGCAGTCCAGCAGCCTGCGTGCCACCGCGGAAGATCGGGGTGATCGAGTTGGTGGCAAGATCAAGATCCACGCCGACGTTCGATGCCGTGCCGCCAGTGAGGATGCCTGCATTGAAGATCACGTGATTGGTGGCCGTCAGCGCCAAGCCCGTGCCGTTGATGTTGCTCAGCGTGCCTCCGTTCCAAACGGCCGAGGCATCGCCTTCGCGAAGCAGCACGCGCGACCCGCCCGCGGGGTCGTACACGCAGAAGACAAGGTCGTCGGCGGTGGTCACGCCAGCGCCGGCGATAGTCGCCGTGAACAGGAACTTGCCGTCGGCGCCCACACCGCGACCATTGACCGTGAACGTTCCGGTGAACGTGGCGCCGCTGATGCCGTAGGCAGCATCGCCCTCGCGGACGGCGGTGCTGGCGACACCGTCGCGGGACACGAGCACGGCCGCATCATTCGCGGTCGTGGTCGAGGCTCCAGCGAACGTGGCCGTCACGACCACGGTCGTGTCGTTGATGTATCCGGAGAACGAGCTCATGGCCGAGACATAGGTTCCGTCAGAGAAGCCGGGAGCTGCCTGGCCACGGCGGAAGACCAGCTGCGCGCTCGAGGGGCCAGCGGTGCTGAGCATCCAGAAACCGTAGTTGTTGGCGGTTGCGCCGCTGGTGACGGTGTCGCCACCGGCCGTGCTGCTGTACCAGATCATCTTGCCGCTGTCGGTCACGCGGGCGGAGCTGGTCGAAAGGTTGGTCGAACTGTAGTTGGTGCTCAGGTACGTACCGGCCGCCGCACCAGGTGCCTGCATCCCAACGATGCCCATCAGGTTCGCCGTCCCATCAGGACCAACCAGCCACAGCGCGCTGTTGTTCTGGGTGGGACCCGCAGTGTGGATGATGTTCGGCCCGTTCAGGCTGCCACCAACCACCATGTAGCCGGACGTCGACGTCGAGAAGGTGGTCGTGATGCCGTTGATGCCCGTCGATGTGTTGAACACCGAACCTGCCGGTGCACCGGCAGGCGCCGCGCTGCCGTTGCGAGCCACCGGGGTCATCGCACCGGGAACGCCACGCAGCAGCACGCGGTTGTTCGCATTGGTGAGCGAGCCATCGGGCAACTGGATGGTGTTGCTCACGATCACGCGACCCTCGTCATCGATGCACCCGTTGTTGAAGGCACCGGGAATCCAGATCGCGTCCGTCACGCCACCCACGCCGACGTCCGTCGACTGGCGGGCCACGAACTCCCACGTGACGGATTGCGCAGAGACAGCGCAGGACACGCACGATGCAGCAACGACGGCGATGGAACGGTTCAGCATGACAAGCAACTCCTGGGGTAGTTCAGAGATGGGCGAGAGCACGAGCCATCGGTGATCTGCGCCTGTTCCTTAAGGGTTCTTTCCTTAAGGAATGTGGCCGCAGCGCGTTCAAAGTCCAACGAGC
>JASGCG010000264.1 GCA_030054235.1 Bacteroidia bacterium | reverse complement strand
TATAGCGACCGACCCCGGGCAAGGTGACGAGCTCGGCGGCGAGCGCCGGGACCGGGCCGTCGAACCGGGCCACGCACGCCTTCGCTGCCCCGTGCAATCGAAGGGCGCGGCGGTAGTAGCCAAGCCCCTGCCACATCGCGAGCACCTCACCCTCGGTGGCCGCCGCGAGCGCAGTCGCCGTGGGCCAACGCGCGACGAACGCCTCGAAGCGCTCGATCACCCGACTGACTTGCGTCTGCTGCAGCATGCACTCGCTGACGAGGGCGCGATAACCGCTCCGTTCGCGCCGCCACGGAAGCTCGCGCGCGTGCTCGGCAAACCACCGTTCGATCGCTGCCGCGAGCCACTTTGCCGAGGGTGAACCTCGCGCCGACCCGGCCTTTGCGCTACCTTGGCACTTCCCACGCCCGGCGTGACCATGGTCGGTGCCGCTGCACCGCCCCGTGGCTCGCCCGCTGATTGAAGGAAGGTCCATGTCACGCCTGTTCTACTCGCTCGAAGAGGCCGCCGCGAAGCTCAAGAAGTCGCCCGCCGAACTCCTCCAGATGGCCCAGGCGGGTCAGCTCCAGGAGTTCCGCGACAAGGACCAGATCAAGTTCAAGGCTGCGGACATCGACCAGCTCGCCCAGACCGATGATGATGGTCTGGATCTCGAACTCGGCGACCTTGGCGGCGGCAGCAGCGGTGGCTTCGATCTTCCACTCAGCGGCAGCGGCGCCGGCGGCCCCGCACTCGCGGGCGATGGACTCGATCTCGACCTTGATCTCGGTGCGCCTTCTGCCGCACCGTCGCGCGCGGCGGCCCCGGCCGATGACGATCTGCTCGGCGGCCTCGGTCTCGCCGACAGCGGCGCTGCGATGAGAGCTCCTGCTGCGCCCGCGGCCGGCGGCGACGACGACCTGCTTGGTGGACTTGGTCTTGCCGACAGCGGCGCGGGCGCTGCATCGCTTGGACTCGCGGACAGCGGCGCTGGCCGCAACGCACCGCCGCCGATGTCGAGCGGCGACGATGACCTGCTCGGCGGCCTGGGCCTTGCCGACAGTAGCGCTGGCGCTGCCCCGAAGATGGGCCTCGCCGACAGCAACCCTGGCCGTGCCGCAAGCGGCGCGCGACCGAGCGTTGGACTCGCTGACAGCGGTGCATCGCCGAGCATGGGCATGGCCGACAGCGGCGCTGCCCCGAGCCCCGGCATCGCTGCCGATGGCGGCCTCAGCGACAGCGGCCTGAACCTCGAGACCGTCGGCTCCGGCAGCGGCCTGCTCGACATGACGCGCGACGCCGCCGACGAAAGCTCGGCCGGCCTGCAGCTCTTCGAGGAAGTCTCGGCCGATGAGTCGGCGCCGAATGCCGCCAGCGGCCTCTTCGCCGACGTCGGTGCGGGTGCAGAGGGCGAAGCCGATGCTCCTGCCGCCGCGATCGGTGCCTTTGGTGTCGGTGCTGCCGTGGTGCCGGAAGAAGTCAGCGGAGCCTGGAGCGGCGCGAGCGTCGGGCTCATGCTCGGTGCAGCCGCATGCTTGGCCATCTGCCTGGTGATCGCGATCGGCACGTCGCTCGGCGGCACGCCCACGCTCACCGGCATGATCAAGGGCGACATGATGATGTGGGTCGGCGGTCTCGCCGGCGCCGTCGTCGTGTTCGGCGTTGCCGGATTCTTCATCGGCAAGGCGACCGAGTGATCGATCGATGCTGCTGAGCAGGTATGGCCTGCGCGAGTGGGGCATTGCCACGGCCGTGGCGGCGCTCCTGTGCATTGGCGTGTTCGTGTGGTCCTTGCCGCCCGCGCTCTACGCCGTGGTGGGCGTGCTCTGGCTGGGCGTCGTGGCGTTCTTCCGCGATCCGCTCGGGCGCCGTCCGGCGAGCAACGATCCGGCCGACATGGTCAGCCCAGCCGATGGCAAGGTCAGTGCCGTCTTCACGGTGCCCTGGCATGATGCGATCGGCGGGCCGGCCACGGTCGTGCGCATCTTCCTCAGCGTGCTCGACGTGCACATCAACCGTGCGCCGTGCGCAGGCACCGTCGAAGCGATCGAGCATCGCCCGGGCAAGTACCTCGATGCGCGCACCGAGGAGAGCGCGCGCGTGAACGAGAGCAACACCGTCCGCATGCGAACCGAAGGCGGCGATCCGATCGGCGTTCGCCAGGTCTCGGGCGCAATCGCGCGCCACATCGTGTGCGCCGTGGTCACGGGCGACCGGCTCGATCGAGCCGAGCGCTTCGGGCTCATCAAGTTCGGCTCGACGACCGAACTCATCCTGCCGCGACCGGAAGCCGTCGAGGTTCGCGTGAAGATCGGTGACCGCGTCACGGGCGGCGTGACCATCCTCGCGCGGCTTGCTCCCGACCGAACGGCATGAGCGGCATCATGCCGCCTTGCCGTGGTCCTGGCTCTTGGGGCCATCCTTCGCGCGCGACTGGATCCGCTTGATCCGAGTGAGACTGCTTGCGACGGATTCGCCGAGCGCATCGGCGAGCGGCGCGAGCTCCGGCGCGAACGGCCGATCGGCATCACGGAAGAGCACGAGGACTGCCGGGCGCGTGACACCCTCGCGGCACGCCACGGTGCACACCGCGCGGCCGGGAAGCAGCCCTTGGAGCCGGCGGAAGGTCTCGGGAGGTGGCGTGGAGCCATCGAAGATCAGCGGTGCGCCGTGCATGGCGAGCGAGGCGCACCACTCTTCGGCCATCGTGTCCAGCATGCCTGACATGGCCGAGCGGGAGACGTCGTCGCGCAGGTAGCCGCAGAGGTCGTACCGACCTTCGCCACGCTCCACGAAGACCGCGCAGTTCGCGGCGCCCAAGCGCAGGACGAAGGCCTGTGCAGCCAGCTTGAGCATGGCATCGACATCGCTTTCGAGCGTGAGGATCGCCCGCAGTTCCGCTGCGGCCGAAGCCAAGGCCACGCGCTCCTCGGTGCGCTCCTGGGCCTGGGCCAGGTCGCTGACCACGCCACCGAGCTGCCGATTGAGCGTTTCTCGCTCGCGGCTGAGCCGGCGGCACGCGGTCTCGAGCACGTTGAGTCGGCGCTCCCGCAATCGGCGCGCAACGCCCTGCTCGAGCCCAAGCGCGATGCGCGCGCGGAACTCGGCTTCCTGTTCCGCACCGCTCAGGACATCCACCACGCCCTCGCGAAGGGCAGCGAGCAGCAGGTCACGATCGGCCGTTCGCGCAATGCACACGATGCCGACGTGCGGCGCCAAGGAACGGATGGTGTGCAGGAGCCGCGCCCGTGCGGCACGCACGCCGTCAAGATCGAGCACGACGAGATCGAACGGTCCCTCGCGCAGCAGCGCGAGCGCCTCGCGCACTGCCGTAGCCGGCACGATGTGCGTCTTCCACCCACCGGCACCACGCACCACTGGCGTCCAGGCCTCGGCTCGCGAGC
>JASGCG010000263.1 GCA_030054235.1 Bacteroidia bacterium | reverse complement strand
AAGCGAGGGCACCGTCGACCTCGGTGGTGCACGACCAGGCATGTGCTTTCAGGATCCCCGACTGCTGCCCTGGCGCAATGCCATGGACAACGTCACGCTGCCGCTTGAGCTGGCTGGCGTGAGCCCAGACGAGTGCCAAGACCGCGGCATCGAGATCCTCCGCATGGTCGGCATGGGCGATGCCTGGAACCGCATGCCCGCGCAGCTCTCGGGCGGCATGCGCATGCGCGTCGGCCTCGCCCGCGCGCTGGTCGAGCGTCCGCCGGCGCTGCTCCTGGATGAACCCTGCAGCGCACTCGACGAGATCACCCGCGAAACCATCAACGAACTGCTCGCCGACCTCTGGAAGGAGCTCGGCATGACCGTGGTGCTCGTCACGCACTCGCTCGCCGAGGCCGTCTACCTCGGTCGGCAGGTCGTGGTCATGACGGGGCGCCCCGGGCGCGTGGTCAGCGTGCACGGCATCCACCTGCCCAGCCGCCACCCCGAAGTGCGCACTACGGTCGAGTTCGCGCAGGCGCTGCAATCGATCTACCGCGACATGACGCTGCCTCGACCGCCCGGCGGCATCGCGCCGAGCAGCCTCGCCAAGCATGCCGGGGGCGAGCCATGAAGCGCCTCGTTCATTCGCTCTGGCCGCCGCTGGCGCTCGTGGCGGCCCTGTTGCTCACGTGGGAACTCCTGGTCTTCGTGCTGCAGATCCGTTCGTTCCTCCTGCCCGCACCCTCGGCCGTGCTGCGCGCGCTCATCGACAACGCCGACTCGCTCACGCGCTCGCTCGGCCTCACGGCGCTCGCCGCGGTGGGCGGGCTGGCTGTCGCGGCAATCGTCGGCACGGTCGTCGGCAGCGTCGTGGCCAGCAGCCGACTGCTCTACCGCGGCGCGTACCCCATCGCCACGCTGCTGCAGATGGTGCCGCTGGTGGCGATCGCGCCGCTGCTCGTGATCTGGTTCGGCTACGGCGTCAAGAGCGCGCTCGCCAGCGCCGCGATCGTCAGCGTCTTCCCGGTCATCGCCAACACGGTCGATGGACTCCGTTCGACCGATCCCAACCTGCGTGAGCTCTTCAGGCTCTACGGCGCCAGCCGTTCGACGACCTGGTGGAAGCTCGCGCTCCCGTGGGCCGTCCCGAACATCGTGACCGGCCTGCGCATCGCCAGCGGCCTCGCCGTCATCGGCGCGATCGTGGGCGAGTTCGTCAGCGGCTACGCCGGTGCCGATGCGCCGCTGGGCGTGGTGGTTCTCGCCTCGCTGCGCGAAGCGCGGACCGATCTCGTCTTCGCAGCCGTGGCGCTTGGCGCGCTCGTGGGTTTCGCGCTCTTCGGTGCCGTGAGCGCGTTGGGCTGGCTGCTCATGCGCGGACGCTCGTGAACCGCCGAGGGATCGACGGATCGGCTTGCCGCTGCGGGTGACCGCTCAGGCCTGGGTGTCCAAGTCGAACACGCACTCCATCGCCGACCACCACTCGCCGTCGCGCGCCGCCGGCACCCGGCGCTGGAACGTCCGCATCAGCGCATCCCACTCCTGCACACGAGGCTTCGCCGCGTACGACTGGTAGTCGCGGGCGGGATCGAAACCCTCAGGCGCGTCGTAGGTCATGAAGAGCCGAGTGCCGCTGATCCAGATGCGCATGTTGCGCAGGCCGAGCTCGCGCAAGCCCGCCGCCACCTCTGGCCAGATGCGCTCGTGCAGCCGTCCATACTCAGCGATGCGCGCGGGGTCATCCACCAGGTCAAGGCACTGGGCAAAGGTCGGCATGCAGGAAGCGTAATGGTCGCTGCGCCGTAGACTCGCCCGCATGGCTCCGGTGTTCGACCTGGTCATCGTCACCGCCTCGAACGAGTTGCAGGCGCAGGGGTACCGGCTCGAGCTCGCGTGGCGCACCGAGCGCGGTCTCCTGCCAGGCATCGCGGCCACGCATGTGCTCCCCGATCCGCTCGGGCGCCGCGCCGGCAGCGGCTCGAGCACGCTGCTTGCCATCGACTGGGCCGCGCGCCGCTTCGGGGCCAAGGGCACCGCTGGTGTTGCACGCGCCCTCGCGGAGCGCCGCGTCGCGATCGTGCATTGCGGCGGCGACAGCCGCAGGCTGCCGGCGTTCAGCGCACACGGCAAGGTGTTCGCGCCCATGCCCGGCGCGCCGGGTGGCGATGACAGCGTCTTCGCTCGCCTCATGCGCGACCTCGTCTCGATCGTGCCGCGTCCGGGCCAGGTGATCGTCGCGGCCGGCGACATGATGCTGCACCTTGAAGGCCGCGGCATCGATCTTGCAGGGCCGGACATCACCGTGCTGGCGAGCCCGCAGCCGTACGCGCGCGCCAAGCGCCATGGCGTCTTCGTGGCCAAGGGCGGGCGCATCCACTCGGCGCTGCAGAAGCCGTCGCTCGCTGCCGCGCGTGCTGCCGGGGCTGTCGATCGCCATGGCAGGCTCCTCGTGGATACCGGCGTGATCGCCTTCAGCCCCGCCACCTGCCAAACGATGCTGCGTGCCGCCGGCCCACGGCTCATGCAGCGGATCGCCCGCGGCGATGCACCCGCCATCGACCTGTACGACCACCTCATGCGCGCCGCCATGCCCGGCCTCTCGCCGAGCGACTTCGCTGCGCCATACCGAGCCAGCGGTCAGTGGCATGATGACCTCGCGCCATTGCATCAGGGGCTTCGGTCGCGACGCGTTCATGCCACGCTCCTCTCGCCGTGCTCCTTCGATCACGCAGGCTCGTCACGCGAGTACCTCGAGCTCCTCACCCGCTTCGCGAGGACAGATCACGTCCGGCTGCACGCACGCGCCGATCGCACCGTGCTCGGCGCCGATGGTCCCCCGCTCGGTGCCCGCCGAACCGCACGCGCCGGTCGCACGGCGCTCGTCGAGTGCCTGCTTGACCGCGTGCGTCTGGGGGGCGACAACCTGCTCGTCGGCCTCGGCCTTCTCGGCCCGGCCATCGCGCTGCCCAAGGCATGGTGCGCCTTCGAGGTTCCGCTGCGCGGCCAGCGCGCCGTGCGGGTCCTGCACGGCATCGAGGACGATTTCAAGACCGCGCTCGAGCATGGCGCCACGTTCGGCACGCAGTCCTTGGTCGAGTTCCTCGGGCAACGATCCATCGACCCCACGGACGTCTTCGACCAACGCGGCGGCGCGCGGAGTCTCTGGACAGCTCGTCTCTGGCCCGTCGTCACGATCGACAGTGCCGCTCGCGATCCACGCCTGATGGATCGGCTGCTGGGCTGGATGCTGCGTCCTGCCGCTCGGCCAAGCGCCGCCTGGCGCGCGAGCGAGCGCCTCAGCGTCGCGGAGCTCGCGCCCAAGGCCGATGCACGCGCGATGGTCGAGCATCACCATGCCTGCGTGCGCGCATCGCTCGTGCATGAACTGCCTGCGTGGATCATGCGCGACA
>JASGCG010000262.1 GCA_030054235.1 Bacteroidia bacterium | reverse complement strand
ATCCAACCTCGGTGCGTTGGTGAGCCTCCTGTCAAGGGGTGGAAGCCACATTTCAGTGCGAAAAATGTGTGAAGGCGTTGACCTGGGCCGTGAACGGTCTATGGTCGTGCGCCTGCCCGGAACTTTGGCTCCCTGTGCCCAATTGCCTCGTCATGGCTGACGAGCGGGCCGGAGCAACACCTTCTCCGGGTCAGGCGGGACAGTCCAGGCTCGCGATCGGCGCTCCGCGAAGGAGTTGTGGGGATCCGGTCACGGGTGCTTGGTGCGTGCGTCGTGTGACCTGCAGGCTTCGGCCGTGCGGGTGGCGGGCTTTGGCTCGCGCGGTGCGCCTGTCCTGGTTGTGCAGCAGTCGTGTCGGGGTTGTGCCGGTGCCACGCGTGGTGCCGTCCAGTGGTTCGGCGTTTCGCTGCGTTGGCGAGGCGTCCAGGGTGTTCGGTCGGTGGTTCGGTTGGGTCCGCGCTGCACGGATGCGCGCGTGAACAGGAGTCCATGGTGTCCGAGGCGTACGGCCAATCCAACGATCGCGACCGCGTGCTCGATGCCACGGACTTGGTGGCATTGATCGGCGAGTCCGTGCCGTTGAAGGCCAAGGGCCGCGAGCACGTCGGGCTCTGTCCGTTCCACGATGACCGTTCGCCGAGCATGGCCGTGGTCACGCACAAGGGCAACGCCTTCTACAAGTGCTTCGCCTGCGGGGCCAGCGGGAACGCCATCGACTTCATGATTAACTACCACCGCATGGACTTCCCCGATGCGCTGCGCTACCTGGCGCAGCGAGCGGGCATCGAGCTCCAGCAGCGTGGCGGCGGCGAGTCCACCCGGGATGAGTCGGCCGATCTGCGAAAGGCCATGCAGGTCGCGCTGCGCTTCTACCGTCGCGCGCTCGCCGATGCGGAGCTCGGCGCGCCGTCGCGTGCGGTGCTCGATGCGCGCGGCATCTCGTCCAGCATGCGCGAGGCGTTCCAGCTCGGTGCAGCACCGGCATCATGGGACCGCTTCGTGGAGCACCTCGGCCGTCTGGCCGAGCATGCGCGCACCAAGGATGAACTTCCCGAACAGGGCGTCTTCGAGCGCTCGGGCCTCGTGCGCCAGGGTCAGCGCGGCCCGATCGACGGCTTCCGCAATCGCGTCATCTTCCCGATCCTCGACGAGCTCGCCCGCCCCATCGGCTTCGGTGCTCGCAAGATCGATCCCGAGGACGAGCCAAAGTACCTGAACAGCCCGGAAAGCCCGATCTTCCGCAAGGGCCGCACGCTCTACGGCATCCACGCCGCCAAGAAGCCGATCATCGACTCGAAGGTCGCGATCATCACCGAGGGCTACACCGACGTGATCGCCTGCCACGCTGCGGGGTTCACCAACGCCGTCGCCACGTTGGGCACCGCGCTCACGCGTGAGCATGCCCGCGTGCTCCAGCGGCTGTGCGAGACCGTGGTCCTGCTCTTCGACGGCGACGAAGCCGGCCAGCGTGCCGCGGATCGTGCGCTCGAGACCTTCTTCGCCGTGCCGGTCGATGTGCGCATCTGCACCCTGCCCGATCGGCTCGATCCCGATGACCTGCTCCGCCAACCCGATGGTGCCGTGCGCTTCAAGGCTGCGCTCGATGCGTCGGTCGATGCGCTCGTGCACCTGGTGTCCGGTTTCCGTGAGCGCTTGGCCGAGCGGCCGGGCGCTGCGGGCCGCCAGCGCGTGATCGAGGAGATGTGCCAGCGACTGGGGGCGATGGGCATCGGCGATGTGCCGGCCTTGCGCCGTCGTACGGTGCTGCAGGAACTCTCGCGGGTCTGTGACGTGCCGGTCCATGAGCTCGAGGCCGCCCTGCCGCGACCGCGGGCCGCGGCGGCTGCGGACACGAGTGCCGATGGTTCCGGTCCGCTGCCACAGGCGCCACTCGCGCCGGTCGAGCCGGTGCTCCTGAGCGGGCCGCAGTTCCGCGCGCGCAGCATGGCCGAACGCGACCTGTTGGCGGTGCTGCTCGCGGCGCCCGAAGTGGCGGCGGAACGCATCGCGACGCCCGATGGCGACTCGCTGCCGGTGCACGAGCTCTACGCGCCCGGCGTCTTCCTTGATCCGGTCGCGCGCACGCTGTGGACCGCGCTGCACGCGCGGCTCGAGGCCGGCCTGCAGACCACCGTGCAGGATGTGATGGCGGATTGCGGCGAGCCCACGGCCAAGAACCTGGCGGCGCAGCTCTTCAGCAAGGGCGTGGCGCGGTGCGAAGCGCCCGGCGGCGCGCTCGCGCGGCTCACCGAAGCCGTGGCCGACATGGAGCGCGTGCTCGCCCGCGTGTCTGCGCCCACCCCGCAGGCCGTCGATGACCTGCGACGCAGGATCGACGAACTGAAGGCCATCGGCCGACGTCCAACAGCAATCATGCGCTCGGCGCGGGAGGACCGATGAAGGACCTTCCTGCGCGCGTGGCGCCTCGAACGAACACCCCGTGTGGCCCGGATGTCCGGGCCCAGTTGAATCCCCGAACCGCCGGGCCCCGGCGGCACCAGTCGATTGGAGCATGAACCGTGAGCACGATTGAACAGGAATTTCCCCCCGTCCTCGCCCAGCTGGTTGCGCATGGCGCCACGCGCCGTTGGATCTCCTGCGAAGAGATCAACACGTGCGTGCCCGATGAGTTCGTCGACCCCGACAAGCTCGACGAGCTGCTGCACCACGTACGTGCGCTCGGGATCACGCTGATCGACGAGCCTGAGCGCCTGCGCCACGGCTGGCAGACCATGCCGGCGCCGCTGCAGACGCACCTGAAGTTCCAGCGCGACGACGAGAAGAAGGTCAAGCCCAAGGAGCCCGGTGCCGAGGCGCCCAAGCCCAAGCCCAAGAAGCAGGTCGCCTTCAGCTCCGACGAGCCCAACCTCGATGACCTCGAGGAGGACCTGCTCGACGAGGCCGAGGCCCAGGCTGCGGTCGAGCAGGCGCTCGCCGAGCAGGGCTCGAAGCGGATCGATGACCCGATCCGCATGTACCTCACGCAGATGGGCACGATCCCCCTGCTCACGCGCGAGCAGGAAATCCGCCTCGCCAAGAAGATCGAGACCACGCGCATGATGTTCCGGCGCATGACCCTCGAGAGCGATTACTGCGCGCGCCAGGCGATCGACACGCTGCGCCAGGTGGCTGCGGGCGAGCTGCCCTTCGACCGCACCATGCGCATCTCGACGGCCGAGAGCAACGCCAAGGAAAAGGTCGACCAGCGCATCCGCTACAACCCCCAGACCGTCGAGAAGCTGCTCGAGCTCAACGACAACGACTGGAAGCTGCTCGAGCCCGGCAACCTGCCGGCCGACAAGGCCGACCTGCTCCGCGCCCGCATGCAGCAGCGCCGTCGCAAGGTGGCCACCCTGCTCGAGGAGTGCTGCCTGCGCACCGGCCGCATCCAGCCGCTC
>JASGCG010000011.1 GCA_030054235.1 Bacteroidia bacterium | reverse complement strand
CCGAAGCCACCCGCCTCGCCGCCATGCAGCGCGAGGCGCAGCTGCGCGCTGCCACGCTCGACGCGGAACTTGCCGCCGGCAACGCCGAGATGGTCCGCATGAAGGCCGAGCAGGACCTGCTCGACATGCGCCACCGCGTCAAGCTCGCCAGCATGCGCCGAGAACAGGAAGCGCTCGCTGCCGAGAACGCCCTCGTTGCCGAAAAGCGCCGCACGGAACAGGCTCGCCTGGCCGACGAGCAGATGCGCGTCGACATCGAGTCCCGCACCATGGCGGGCCGGCTGGCCCAGCGTGACGCCGAGCAGAAGATGCGCGAAGCCGTCGATGTGCTCGAGGCGTATCCCGAGCAGCCCTTCAAGGACGGCGTCATCACCGTCAGCGACCGGCGCATCTCGCTCAATGGCCCGATCGTGAGCGGCACCGCCGACTACGTCTGCGACCGCATCGACTGGTTCAACAACCAGGATCGCACCAAGCCGATCTTCATCGTGATCGACAACTCGCCGGGCGGCAGCGTCATGCAGGGCTACCGCATCGTCAAGGCGATCGAGACGAGCGATGCCCCCGTGCACGTGATCGTGAAGAGCTTCGCTGCCAGCATGGCCGCGACGATCGCCACGCTCGCCCCGCACAGCTACGCCTATCCCAACGCGATCATCCTCCACCACCAGATGTCGACCGGCATCTCCGGCAACATGACCGACATCGAGCAGGAAGTGAAGATGGCGCAGGAGTGGGAGCGCCGCCTCGCCGAGCCCATCGCCCGCAAGATGGGCATCTCGATGGCCGAGTTCAAGGACCGCATGTACAAGGCCCGCAAGACGGGCGACTGGGATGAGTTCGCCGACAATGCGGTCAAGCTCAAGTGGGTCGACCACGTCGTGAGCGAGATCCGCGAGGAAGGCATCCGCCGCAAGCCGGGCGATGCGCCCGCCGCCCCGATGTGGGGCATGTTCGGCGTGAGCATGAAGCAGGATGAGCAGGGCCGGCCGTACATGAGCCTGCCGCCGCTCGATCCGTACGACTGCTACTTCATGGTGAACCCGCGCGGCTTCTACCGCATCGAAGGCCGCTGAGCCCACTCCGGCTTGAAACGAACGCAGGGCGGTGCCGCATGGCGCCGCCCTGCTGCGTTGTGGGCACGTGGCTCAGAGCACCAGGTTGACCATGCGGCCAGGCACCACGATGACCTTGCGCGGCGACTTGCCCGCCAAGTGAGGCAGCACGTCGGGATGGCCAAGCGCGATCGACTCGACCTCCGCCGCGTCGGCCTTCGTCGGCACCATGATGCGGGCGCGGACCTTCCCCATGACCTGCACGGCGATCTCGACCTCGTCATCCACGAGCATCGAGGGATCGGCGATGGGCCACGGCGCATGGACGACCAGGCCTGATCCGCCCAGCTTGGCCCAGAGTTCCTCGGCGGCGTGCGGCGCAAACGGCGCCAAGAGGCGCACGAAGCGCTCGAGCTGCACGTGGGTCAGCCCACCATCGGCCGGATCCTTCATCTCCTGCGGCCGCGTGGCAGCATTCACGAACTCGATCATCGACGCGATGGCCGTGTTGAACGCCAGCCGATCGATGTCGCCGGTCACCTTGTGCACAGTCCGATGCAGCAGGCGCTCGATGGCGGGATCCGCCTGCCGCGCCAGAAGCAGCGCGCCGGTGCGCTCATCGACCGCAAGGCGCCACGCCCGCGCCAGGAACCGGTGCACGCCAGCGATGTCACGCGTGTTCCAGGGCTTGCTCGCTTCGAGCGGCCCCATCGACATCTCGTACAGCCGGAACGTGTCGGCGCCGTACTCGGCGATCACGTCATCAGGATTGATGACATTGCGAAGGCTCTTGGACATCTTGGCGATCACCTGCGTGACCGGCCCGCCGCCGCGCTCATGGTGCGCGCCGTCGCACTCCTCGACCTGATCGACGGCAACGAGGCTTCCGTCCTCGCGCTGGTACGCGTAGGCCGTGAGCATGCCCTGATGGAACAGCCTGCCGAAGGGCTCCGGCGTGCCCACGTGGCCGAGGTCGAAGAGCACCTTGTGCCAGAACCGCGCGTACAGCAGGTGAAGCACCGCATGCTCGGCACCGCCGACGTACAGATCGACGCCGCCTGCATGCAGGCTGCCGTCACTGCGCTGGCTCTGCAGCCAGTAGCGCTCGGCTTCGTTCGACAACATGCGCGATCCGTTGGCCGGATCGCAGTAGCGCAGGTAGTACCAGCATGAACCCGCCCAGCCCGGCATGGTGTTCGTCTCGCGGCGCACAGGTGTGGACGGCGGCAGGATCGAGGCATCGACGCCCGCCTCGCCGGCCGTCGTGTTCACCCACGCAGTCGCCTTGCCCAGCGGCGGCACCGGCACATCGCTCTCAATGGGCTTGTAGTCGGCGAGTTCCGGCAGCAGGACCGGCAGCGCGCCCTCCGACACCGGATAGTGGCGGCCGGCTTCGTCGTACACGATCGGGAACGGCTCGCCCCAGTAGCGCTGGCGGCTGAAGAGCCAGTCACGCAGCTTGTAGTTGACGCGACGCGCACCGCGGCCGGTCGTCATGAGCCACTCGATGATTGCAGCCTTGGCTCGCGTGGTGTCGAGCCCATCGATCGTGCAACTCTTCCCGCTGCTGTTGCAGGCCACGCCATGGCCACTCGTCGCGCCAGTGCCATCGAAGGCCATGCCCGGGATCTCGACCACCTGGCGCACGGCAAGGCCGAAGGTGCGTGCGAACTCGAAGTCGCGCTCGTCATGCGCGGGCACCGCCATGATCGCGCCCGTGCCGTACCCCATGAGCACGTAGTCGGCGGTCCAGACCGGGATCGATTCGCCGGTTGCGGGATTCACGGCCCGAAGGCCCGTGTCCACGCCGGTCTTCTGCTTCGAATCGGACTGCCGGTCGACATCGCTGCGATTGGCGGACACGGTCGCGTAGTCGCGCACCGCGGCAGCGCCGGCACCGCCGGCCTTGATGGCCGCCTCGACGAGCGGGTGTTCGGGCGCGACCACCATGTAGGTCGCACCGAAGAGCGTGTCGGGACGCGTGGTGAACACGCGCAGCATGCCGAAGCCCGGAACCTCAAAGTCGATCTCGGCGCCGTCGCTGCGGACGATCCACTCGGCCTGCATCGTGCGCGTGCTGTCGGGCCAGTCGACCAGGTCCAGGTCGGAGAGCAGCCGCTCGGCATACGCCGTGATGCGGAACATCCACTGCCGCAGCGGCATGCGCAGCACGGGATAGCCGCCACGCTCGCTCTTGCCGTCGATCACTTCTTCGTTGGCGAGCACGGTGCCGAGCTTGGGGCACCAGTTCACGGTCTGCTCGCCGAGATACGCCAGGCGATGCCGGTCGAGGAACGCCTGCCGGGCTGCGGCATCAAGCGATGCCCACGCCTGCCCGTCGGCCTGTCGGCGGCCCGATGCGAGCTCCGCCTCGAGCTCTGCGATGGGTCGCGCGCGACGGGCTTCGACGTCGTACCACGCGCCGTAGCACTGCAGCCAGATCCACTGCGTCCAGCGGTAGTACTGCGGGTCGATCGTGGCGAACTCGCGCGACCAGTCGTAGCAGAAGCCGAATCGCTTGAGCTGGCGACGATAGGTGTCGATGGCCTTGCGCGTCGTCACCGCAGGATGCACGCCGGTCTGCACCGCATACTGCTCCGCCGGCAGGCCGAAGGCATCCCACCCCATCGGGTGCAGCACGTTGTAGCCCTGCATGCGCCGCGCGCGGCAAATGATGTCGGTGGCGATGTAGCCCAGCGGATGGCCGACGTGGAGGCCCGCCCCCGATGGGTAGGGGAACATGTCGAGGCAGTAGAACTTCGGCCTGCCGCCATCGAAGCCCGGATCGCCGGGATTCAGCGTGCGGTACGCCCCTGCCTCCTCCCACGTGCGCTGCCAGCGCTCCTCGAGCTCATTGGCCAGCGTGGCGCCGTAGCGGAACGGGGTCTCGTTGCGTGACTCATCCATGGGAGGGCGAAGCCTACCCGTGGAGTCTGCCCCGATGGCTCAGGCCACGCGCATCGTGCCACGCGCGTCAGGCCGCGTGGCTCAGGTCCGCCGATCAAACCTGCCGATCAAACCTGCCGACGCTGGCCAACAAGGCGCATGGCCTCGCCAACGAGGTAGAAGCTGCCCGTCACGCAGATCAGGTCTTCGCGACCGACCGCACGCATGGCCACCTCGAGGGCCTCCGACAGGGAACGTGCCACCTGGCTCATCTTCCCGCTGCGCTCGGCGAACATGCGCTGCAGCTCGTTCGGATCGGCTGCACGCGGCGTGCCAGCCGCTCGCGTGAAGATGACCTTGTCGGCACCAAGGTGGACCTTGTCGAGCAGGCCTGCCATGTCCTTGTCGCGGCAGCAGCCGAAGATGCAGACCATGCTGTCGTAGGGCACGTGGGCACCGACGCAGCGCATGAGCGTGCCGACGCTCGCCGGATTGTGGGCGCCGTCCACGAGCACGCGCGGACGCTCGGCGATGAGTTCCATGCGACCCCTGATCTTGGTTGCCATCAACCCCAGGCTGACCTTGTCGTCGGGGCACGAGAAACCGGCGGACTTGAGCACGTCGATCGCCGCGAGGGCCAGGCCGCAGTTGGCAGCCTGATGCTCGCCCGGCAGCGGCACCGGCAGGTGCTCCAGCCGCGTGGTGCGTGTGTAGAAGCACACGCGCGTGTGCGCGCCGAGGTCAGGCGTGGTGCAGAAGCGGCTGCTGAACTCGATGTCCTTGTTGACGATCATCAGCGGAGCGCCGACCTGCGCGGCCACCTCGCGGAAGACGGCCTCAACCTCGGGCTGCGGCTCGAAGGCCAGCGCCGGCACGCCGGACTTGAAGATGCCCGCCTTTTCGCGCGCGATGCTCTTCACGTCCTTGCCGAGGATCCGGGTGTGGTCGAGGTCGATCGACGTCACGATCGAGACCAGCGGCGTGATGACGTTGGTGCAATCCAGGCGGCCGCCCAGGCCAACCTCGACGACCGCGATATCCACGGCCTGCTCGGCGAAGTGCACGAACGAGAGCGCCGTCATGAGCTCGAAGAACGTTGGCTCGAACGGAAGCTTGCCGGCCGCCTTGGCCACGCGGCGCATCAGGTCGAGGAAGTCGGCCTCGCTGGGCATCGCGCCGTTGATCGTCACGCGCTCGCGCACGTCGACCAGGTGCGGGCTGACGTACTGGCCGACCGCATAGCCGCAGGCCTGCAGCATCGCGCTGACCATCGCCACCGTGCTGCCCTTGCCGTTGGTGCCAGCGACATGCACGCACTTCACCTGCTCGTGCGGGTTGCCGAGCGCCTCCAGCAGCTGGCGCATGCGGTCGAGCTTGAACGGCTCATCGCTGTACTGCACCGTGTGCAGCCGCTCAAGGTCCACGCGTTCGTGCAGCCATTTCAGCGCCACCGAGTAATCGCTGAAGTCGCCGCGGCGCGCCTTCGTCTGCTCGCTCTTGGAGAGTTCGCTCGTGCGGTGCTCGGCGAGCTTGGGCTCCAGCGGCTCTTCGGCGCGCGCCGGAGCCGAGCCGCGCATCGCGGGCACGCCGATGATGGGCACGTGGGTGACCGGAGCTTCATCGAGCACGTTGTGGTGCGCAGCAGGCACCGCAACGACCTGCGCGGCCTTCGCCGCGGGCTTCGTCGCTACGGCCGGCGCCGTCGATGGCTTGCTCGTTGCTGGCTTCGCTGCAGCCACCTTGGTCGCCGGAGCCTGCGGCTTGGCGGCAGGCTTGGAAGCGGGCTTGGCACCAGCCTTCGCCGCTGGCTTGGCCGCAGTCTTGCTCGAACCCTGCTTGGTGGTGGTGCGCGAACCGCTGCCCGTTGAAGCGCTCTTCCTCGACATCCGGGCGAGTCTAGCGATCGACGGCGTTCGACGCAAAAGGCCGAATGCAACACCATGTCAGACATGGACTTGCGACCCGTGTTCCGAGAACGCGATCGGCCTAGC
Organism: Bacteroidia bacterium; assembly: GCA_030054235.1. Taxonomy (GTDB): domain Bacteria; phylum Planctomycetota; class Phycisphaerae; order Phycisphaerales; family SM1A02; genus SYIB01. The sequence continues at coordinate 8,741 of JASGCG010000011.1, read as the reverse complement.
ATGGGGTTTCCATGAACGCGCCGCACCATCATGATCACGTGAACTACGCCCGCGAATCCTGGCGCGCCCTGCGCATGATGAGCGAGTTCGTCGACGCGACCGACGCCCTCGCGCGCGTCGGCCCCGGCGTGAGCATCTTCGGCAGTGCGCGCACCGCGAAGGAAGCACCTGAGTACGCAGCCGCCGAGGAGTGCGGTCGCTTGCTCGTCGCGCGCGGATTCCCGGTGATCACCGGCGGTGGCCCCGGCATCATGGAGGCAGGCAACAAGGGTGCGCTCGAGGCGGGCGGCGTGAGCGTCGGACTGAACATCACGTTGCCGCGTGAGCAGGAACCGAACCCGTACCAGTCGATCGAACTCTCGTTCCGCTACTTCTTCATCCGCAAGGTGATGTTCGTGAAGCACTCGCGCGGCTTCATCATCTTCCCGGGCGGCATGGGCACGATGGACGAGGCGTTCGAGAGCCTCACGCTCATCCAGACCATGAAGATCGCCCCCTTCCCGGTCGTCTTCGTGGACAAGGCCTTCTGGGGCGGGCTCTTCGACTGGATCCGCGGCACGATGCTGGAGCGCAACAAGGCGATCAGCCCCGAGGACTTCGAGCTGTTCCATCTCACGGACAGCGTGAACGAAGCGGTCGAGCTGGTGCACCAGGTGCACTTGGGCACGAAGCCCTGGGCCACGAAACTCCCGCGATTCGAAGCCGTGGAGCCGCGGCCGGCGCAGGCTGCACGCGGCCGGCCGACCAGCCGCCGCTCGTGGCGCACCGGCGACGAGTACATGGGTGCCGCAGACGACTTCGAGTGATCGTCAGCGCCACTCGTGGCGCGGATACCGCCGCTTGAGTGCAGGCACGATCTCGGGATAGAGCCTGGTCCAGAAGCCCGGCAGGTCCGAGGTGACCTGCAGAGGTCGGTAGTTGGGGCCCAAGATCTCCAGGAGCAGCGGCACGCGGCCCGCGGCCACGCTCGGGTGAGCGGTCGTGTCGTAGAAGTCCTGGATCTTCGCGCGGCCGCGCGGCGGCTTGCCCGCCTCGTACTCGATCTTTATGCCGAAGCCGCGCGTGAGCTTGATCGTGCCGGGCGCCATGCGCTCGACGAAGCGGCAGTCCTCGTGGGTGAGCAGGTCCTTGAGCCGCTCGAGGACGGGCCGATCACGGACCTGGCTCCAGCGTGTTGCGCCGTGCGCCCAATCCGACCACGCAAGCTTCAGGTCGCCCTCGTCGTAGGCGGGAAGCGCGCGATCAGGAAACCACTCGCGCACGCAGCGGACACGCTCGATCCACTGCTTGGCGTCGTCGTCCAAGCGCTCGGGGACGAGTTCACCCGACAGGACCATCGACGCAATCAGTTCGCTCGCCCGTCCGAGGTCGCGCGGCGGCCGAACGGTGCGGGACAGCACGGCGTCGTCGAAGCGTTCCTCCTCGACTTCCTCGACGGCGAGGCTCGCGGACTCCCAGCGCTCTTCGACCGTGCGGACGAAGCGGTGCGGCAGCACCTGCCTCACCCACGCCTCATCGAGCCCGATCGTCATCGAGAGCGTGGACTCCTGCACCTCGGTGCCGCCGCCTTCACGCACGTCGAGCGCCAGGAACGGGCCGGCGCCACGCAGCGCACTCTGTCGATCGATCGCGACCTTGCGTCGCCCTGCCAAGTATGCCGTCGGCTTCTGGGCATCGGGCCGCCACGCCACCAGATCCGGGAACCCAGCGAGCATCGCGCGCGCGCACGCAGCATCATCGTTCGACGACTGGTCGCCCGAAGCCACCGCGTCGTGCAGCTGCTGCGCCACGCGCCGCGCCTCACGCGCGGCATCGGGATCAAGCAGCCCCCGACCATCGCCGCGGGGATCCTCGAGCAGGCGTTCCCTGACGACGACGTCACTGGGACGGTCCTGCGCCTGCAGCACGCGAGTCGGATCGACGCCCTCGCGCGCCAGCACGTCGCGCCCCTCGACCATCGAGCACCAGGTGGCGACCCTGCGCGCGCAACCCTGTCGCGCAGCCTCGACCATCGCGCGACCGATCCGCGGGTGGGCCGGCACGCGAAGGATGGCCTGTCCCAGGCGAGTAATCACGCCCTCGGCATCCAGCGCGTCGATCGTGCGCAGGACCTCCATCGACCGCGTCACCATGGGGGCGTCCGGCGGATCCAACCATGGGAATCGCTCGACGTCACGCTCGCCCATCGACGCCAGGTGCAGCAACGGGCCCGCCAGCTCGACACGTCGCACCTCGGGCACGTCGAAGGCAGCACGACGCGCCTGGGACCGTTCGCTCCACAGTCGAAGGCACGTCCCGGCCATCGTGCGGCCCGCTCGGCCCGCACGTTGCTCGGCGCTCGCGCGGCTGGTCTCTTCAAGCCTCAACGCGTTGAAGTTCCGCCGTGGATCGAAGCGGTGCATGCGCACGAGCCCACTGTCGATCACGACGCCGATGCCCTCGATGGTGAGGCTCGTCTCAGCGACGTTGGTAGCGACCACGACCTTGCGCTGCCCGCGCGGTGCGGGTGCGAGCGCTCGATCCTGCTCCTCGGGCGTGAGCTGGCCGTGCAGGGGAAGCGCCACGATCGGCTCGCCGCGGCGACGAGCGAACTGCGTCACGGCCTCGATCGTGCGATCGATCTCCGCCTTGCCGGGCATGAACACGAGCACGTCGCCCTCGAGGTGCTCATCAAGCGCGAGCCCCAGCGCTCCCACCGCCCGGTCCGCGATCGATTCGCCCTGCCGCCCATCGCCGAGATGACGCACGGCGACCGGGAACACACGGCCCTCGCTGGTCAACGGCTCGACACCGAACGCTGCCCCGAGCCGCTCGCGATCGAGCGTCGCGCTCATCACCACCAGCTTCAGGTCCGGGCGTGCGCCGGCCTGCAGCCGACGCACGAAACCGGCCGCCATGTCGGTGTGCAGGCCACGCTCATGGAACTCATCGAGCACCACGCATCCCACGCCGCGCAGCGACGGATCAGATTGCAGCTGCCGCACGAAGAGCCCATCGGTCACGAAGCGAATCCGCGTCGACGGGCCGCTGGCACGCTCGAAGCGCGTCTGGAAACCCACGAGACCGCCGAGCTCAACGCCCCTCTCCTGCGCCACGCGCCGCGCCACGCTGCGCGCCGCGAGCCGCCGCGGCTGCAGCACCACCACCTCGCCCTCGACGAGCGATCGCTCGAGCAGGATCTGCGGGACCTGCGTGGTCTTCCCGCTGCCGGTCTCGGCACTCAGCACGAGCGTGGCGTGCGCCCGCAGTCGCGATTCGATCGTGTCCGCCAGCCGTCGGACCGGCAGGCTCTCGCCCGGGTGGCCCATCGCGGAACTCAGAAGACGCCCGACAGGTGCTTGCGCATGTCTTCGAGGAACCGGCCGATCTGCCCCTGCTCCGCCGGGCTGGCCGTCGATTCGACTTCCTGCTGCCAGAAGTCCATGAACGCCACGGCGCCCTCGCCCTCGAGGTCGGGCATGCCATCGCGCCCGTCAGCCATGCGCTTGGTGCGGCGATCCTCGCTGCGCTTGACGTCATCCTTGATCTTCTTCAGGCGATCCGCATCGCTCTCCTTGCCCTCGTCTCCGCGGGTCACCAGGCGCATGCGCCGCTCCCACTCGACGAGCCACTGGTCGAGGAACTTGGCGCGCTCCGCCGGCGGCAGCGCGAGGTAGCGCTTGCTGCCGTCGGCGAGGACGTCCTTCGCCAGCTGGCGTGCGTTCTTCGTCATCTGCTCGCGCGCCGGGCCGGTGACGCCGGCCATGAAGCCGGCCATGGCCGCACTGTCGCCCGCCTCCATGCCGCGGAACCTGCCGGCGAAGTCCATCATGAACTTCAGGCGCTCGTCGAGCGGAAGCTTGTTGAAATCATCGAGCGCCAGGTAGCCCAGCACATCATCGACCGGTGCATCGAAGATGCTCGGCGGCGGCTTCCAGCGCACGGCGAACCACCAGTACAGCGGTAGCGCCAGGAGCAGCGCCACGAGCGCGGCGATCGCCAGCGAGCGCCAGGCACGACGGTCATCGAATCCTGCGGGTAGAGCGATCATCCATCAGCCTCCGTCATCCTCTGGGATCCCTTCGTCCATCGTGGCTTCGTCCACGCTGCCATCCAGGAAGACGCCATTGCGCGGGCTGCGGGCGCCCTTGAGGTGCCGGTCCTCGCTGTCGATGAGGAGCGGGATCTTCACGGCGCCGCCATCGGCGTTCACGAAGGGCTTCTCCAGGAACCGCGTCACTAGGCGCGCCTCGAGGTCGTTGCGCGTGCGGTCGCGCTGCTCCTGCGATGTGCCGGGCGGCAGCGCCGCCAGCGCCTGGAAGACATCGAGCTGAAACTGCGGCAGGTAACGGATCAAGCCCGGCACGTAGGTGTAGCTGGTGCCAGTGGCGAGTGAATCCTCGTTCAAGTCACTCGGACAGAGCCAGATCGGGCTGTCGATCTCGACGTAACCCTTGAGGGCCTTGGGCAGCCCGCCCTCGGGCCCCTCCGGCAGCACGACGGGAATGAACTCGCACATCGGCAGGATGCCCTTGCGGACGTTCATGGCGGACTGCAGCCCGGTGAACGCCTGCTTGAGGTTGCTGCGGCACTGGGCACTCTCGCTCTCGGCGCGGATCGACGAAAGCGCGGGCAACAGCAGGCCGATCAGGATCACGATGATCCCGATGACCACGAGCACCTCGATGAGCGTGAAGGCCCTGCGCACGATCGGATCGTAGCCGTGGCGCCGCCATCGGCCATGCAGGAACCAGCTCGAATCCACGTCGATCAGGCCGAGAACATCGCTTCGACGAACTGATCCGGATCGAACGGCTGGACATCCTCGGGGGTCTCGCCCGTGCCCACGAGCTTGACGGGCACGTCGATCGCATCGCGGATCGCCACCACCACGCCGCCGCGGGCCGTGCCATCGAGCTTGGCAAGGAAGATGCCCGTCACATCCACGGCCTGCTTGAAGACCTGCGCCTGCTGGATGGCATTCTGCCCGCTCGTGGCATCGAGCACGAGCAGCACTTCGTGCGGGGCGTCGGGGATCTTGCGGCGCACCACGTCGCGCACCTTCGTCAGCTGGCGCATCAAGTGGTCCTGCGTGTGCAGGCGGCCCGCCGTGTCGATGAGCAGCACGTCGACGCCACGGCTGAGCGCCGCCTCGGCGGCATCGAACGCCACCGCCGCAGGATCCGCATTGGCCCCGCCAGCGACGACCTCGACACCGAGCCGCTGGCCCCACGTCTTGAGCTGTTCGACCGCGCCGGCACGGAACGTGTCGGCCGCACCAAGCAGCACCGTCCGGCCGCTGTCGCGGATCGTCTTGGCGATCTTCGCCACGCTCGTCGTCTTGCCCGCACCATTCACGCCCACGACCAGGATGACCGTGGGCTTTCCCGCTGCGTAACGAAGTCCCGTCGGCGCTTCCTTCCACCGTGCCTTCAAGGTCTTTTTCAGGAAGTCCAGTGCATCCTCGCCGCGCTCGACGCGGCCTGCGCGGTACTCCACGCGCAGGGCTTCCACGATCTCGCGCGCGGCACGCACGCCGACGTCGGCTGCGATGAGCCGCGACTCGAGCTCGGCGAGCACCTCCTCGCTGAGCGACTTCCCGTGCAGCAGCGTCTTCAGGCCGGATCCAAGCGTGGCCGCCGTCTTGGCGAGCCCCCGCTTGATGGCCTCGACGGCCGCGCGAAAGATCACGCGACGCCTCCGCCGGCCACCCGGCGCGCGATCTGGTCGAGCACGCCGTTCACGAAACCGCCGCTGCGCTCCGTGCCGAATTCCTTGGCCAGCTCGACCGCATCGCCGATGGCCAGGCCGGGCGCGACCTTGCCGATCGCGAGCTCGTACCAACCGAGCCGGAGCAGGTTGCGGTCGATCATCGGCTGCCGGTGCGATGGCCAGTCGGGCGCGAGCGCGACGATGTCGGCATCTGCATCAGCGCGGTGCTCCCAGGCCAGGCACGCCAGCGCAAAGCCGGCGTCATGATGGTCCGCGGTGCCATCGCTCTCATCGAGCGATCGACGCACGGCGTCCGGCGACACGCCCGGCACGGCATCGAACTGGTACATGGCCTGTAGGGCGCAGCGCCGCACGACCAGATCCGCTGGCGCGCTCACTGCAGCTCCTTGATGGCCTGAGCCGCACCGATCGCAGCGCGCATCGCCTCTTCGCCCTTGTTGCCCTTTGCGCCGCCGGCGCGTGCCTGGGCCTGGCCAAGGGTCTGGCAGGTCAGCACGCCAAAGGCCGCCGGCTTGCCGAACTCGACCGAGATCCGCGCCAGGCCGTGCGCCACGGCATCGCAGATGTGACGGTCATGGCTCGTTTCACCGGTCAGCACGCAGCCGATCGCCACCACCGCATCGACATCGCCGCGCACGGCTGCCGCGCGGCTGATCGCCACGAGCTCGAACGCACCCGGCGCCTTCACGATCTTGAGCTTCGTCAGGTCGCCGCCTGCCTCCTCGAACGCCTTGACCGCACCCCGTTCGAGCGCGCCGGTGAGCTCCGCGTGGTACGTGCTCGTCACGATCACGATGCGCAGCGACCGAGCGTTGATGGCGATGGAAGGAGCAGCGGGTTGCATGGGGCGAAGATGGTAGCCTCGCCATCATGCACGCAGCGCTGCGCCGCCTTGCCGCAGGGGTCCAGGCCGCGCGGGCCGGACTGGCCTACGGGTCCATGGCCGAAGGCTGGTTCGCCGTCGCCATCGCCCACCGTGCCGGCCGGCTTGAGGGGGACCTCACCGTGCTGCTGCTCGCCATGAGCGTGGTCTCGCTCGGGCTCTTCGTCTTCGGCGTCGCCATGAACGACGTGCTCGATCGCAAGCACGATCGCGCCTTTGCCACCGAGCGGCAGGGCCGCTGGCTGCTCTCGGTGCAGTGGCTGGCCGCGCTGGCTGTCGTCAGCCTGCTCGCGGCGTTGGCGGCCGCTTCGCAGTTCGGTCGCAGCGGCATGCTGGTGGCCGGCCTCGCCGCTGGCGGCATCGTGGCCTACAACGTCCTCGCCAAGTTCATCCCGGCGTTCGGCTTCGTGAGCCTGGGCGCGATCGGTGCGCTCCACATGCTTGTGCCCGACCAGCACCCAGGCGTGCTGCTGCCCTTCTGGTTCTCGATGACCTTCACCGCGATCGTGGCGGGCATCGTGCATCGGCTGCGCCAGAAACGGCCGGCCGCAACGGTCCGCGGCATGCTCGTCGCCACGGCGCTGTGGGCAGCCTGGTCGGCCGTGCTCACGTGGTGGATCGCGCCCCAGACCCTCGATCCGATGATCGGCTTCGACCATCCCCGAGAGGGGATCCTCGTCGCGATCATCCTGCTCATCGCGTTCGCAACCGTGTCCATGGCGATGCGGCGCGCGACCAGCGGCGCGCCGCGCCAGGCCGATCGCTTCGCACGACTGGCCACGCTCACGCAGGCCCTGATGCCCTCGGCATGGTTCCTGTGCATGGGTCGGCCCGAGGCCGCCGCGAGCTTCGCAGGTGCCGCGGTGGCGCTGGCGCTGGTCGACACGGGCGTACGGACCGGCCTCCACCTGGCGCGACCACTCGACTACCAGCCTTGAACTACCATCGCGGCATGCGCACAGCCCTGGTCCTCCTGCTCCCGTTGGCCTTCGGTCCGGTGGCTCTGGCGCAGCAGGTCGACCTCGTGGTGAACGGTGAATCGCTGGCGGGTTTCGTGCTGCCGGTGGAGCCCGTCGAAGGCGGGCTGACCATCTCCGCGGAGCGCCGATGGGAGTGGACCACGCTCGACACCAAGCGCCTCTGGCTCGAGGGCGACGTCTCGATCGACCTTGGCGAGTACGCCTTCAGCGCCCCGGCGGCGGCGGTCTGGATCAATCGGATCCCCTCTGCAGGCGGGCTCATCACGCAGTACGCCGTCTACTTCCCCGTCGCCAGCGAGCCGACGCGTTACGCAGGCGTGGGTGCAGGCGGCAAGGAACTGCTGGTGACCGGGAGCACGCGCGGCGCCGTCGAGCTCACGACCGTGCTGACCGATCGCGGTGCGCCTGCCGGCAAGCCTGAACTGGGCAAGGGCGTCGCGCGCCTGCAGCGTCACCTTCGCACGATCGCCACGAGCGCGCCCGTCCTCGAGCAACGCCCTGACATCGACGTCACGCCCAAGCCGCCCGAGACCCCCATCGCCGTCGGTGCACCGATCAAGGCCAGCACCGATGCAACGCCGCTGCCTCCAGTCACGATCCGCGCCGCCGACACCGGCACCGTGCCGATCATCGCCGGCTCGGCCACGGTGAGCTGGTTCGGCGGGTCGATCACGTTCGATGCCGCGACCGATTCGGTCACGATCACCGGCGGCGTGCAGATCGATGCCACCGGCATGCAGACCGACGACGGCCCACGCGACCTGCAGCTCTCGGCCGAAAGCGGCGTGGTCTTCCTCGAACCCGGCACCCTCGCCGCCCTGAAGGCCAAGGGCAAGGACGCCACGCCAGCGACCACGATCAGCGCGCTCGACATCGTCGGCATCTACCTCGAAGGCGACGTCGTCGCGACCGACTTCCAGTACACCATCCGTTGCCGGCACGTGTACTACGACCTCGTGCGCAACAAGGCGTACGCCGCCGATGCCGTGCTGCGGACCGTCGACCGCAAGGGCCAGCTGCTCGTGGCGCGCGCCGCCGAGATGCAGCAGGTCGCCGGTCGCCAGTGGCGCGTGGGCGAATCCACGCTGTCCAACAGCGAGTTCTTCGTGCCGCACCTCTCGGTGGGTGTCTCACGCGCCACCGTCACGCAGACCGCTGCCGGCGAC